>DWUW01000199.1 GCA_019120525.1 Candidatus Eisenbergiella stercorigallinarum
AAGGATAGAACTTTGATAATCGAATACCTGCCAGATATTGAATTTTTAAGGTGCATAGGTAAAATCTATATGCGAAGTTTGAGTTATAAAAACGAAAAACGGAGGAAAATGCAATGAGAATCCATGATGAAAAGATATGTTTGAAAAGGAAAACGTGTTCGGCCTCGGACAGCCCAACAGCGCCTACGCGCAGTATTTTATCGGAAACTCCTACCTGAACCCGCTGACGGAGATGGGGACATGCCCGGTGTTCCTGGCAAACGTTACCTTTGAGCCGGGATGCCGGAACAACTGGCACATCCACCATGCGAAAAAAGGCGGCGGCCAGCTGTTGGTCTGCACGGCGGGAGAGGGCTGGTATCAGGAAGAGGGAAAAGAGGCGGTAAGCCTGACTCCCGGCATGGTGATCACGATCCCGGCCAATGTGAAGCACTGGCACGGAGCCAAAAAGGACAGCTGGTTTTCCCATATCGCGGTGGAAGTGCCGGGAGAGGAAACCGCGAACGAATGGCTGGAAGCGGTGAGCGACGAGGTTTACGGCGGACTGGAGTAAGAGAAACGGATCAGGAGGAACAAAGATGCAGTATACTAGACTTGGAAATTCTGAACTGAAGGTGTCCCGTATCTGTATGGGATGTATGGGATTCGGCGACGCGGGGAACGGGCAGCACAGCTGGACCATTGATGAAGAGCATTCCCGGGAGATTATCCGGCGGGGGCTGGAGCTTGGCGTGAACTTTTTCGATACGGCAATCAGCTACCAGAGCGGCACCAGCGAACAGTATCTCGGCCGGGCGCTTAAAGATTTCGCGGAAAGGGACAGCGTTGTGGTGGCTACCAAATTTCTGCCGCGCACGCCGGAGGAGATCGAAGCGGGCGTGACCGGACAGGAGCACATCGAGCGGATGATCAACACCAGCCTGAAAAATCTGGGCATGGATTATGTGGATCTCTATATCTATCATATGTGGGACTATGAGACCCCGATGTATGATATCATGGACGGGCTGAACCGGGTGGTAAAGGCCGGAAAGGCCAGATATATCGGCATTTCCAACTGCTTTGCGTATCAGCTCGCGAAGGCAAACGCTCTGGCGGAAAAGGAAGGCTTCGCGAAATTTATCTCCGTCCAGGGCCACTATAACCTGATCTTCCGGGAGGAGGAGCGGGAGATGGCAAAGCTCTGCGCGGAGGACCATATCGCCATGACGCCCTACAGCGCGCTGGCGAGCGGCCGCCTGTCCAGGCATCCGGGCGAAACCTCAAAGCGGCAGGCGGAGGATGGCTACGCGAAATTCAAATACGACGCTACTGCGGAGCAGGATGGCATCATCATCAACCGGGTGGAGGAGCTTTCTGAGCGGCACGGCGTTTCCATGACGGAGGTTTCTCTTGCCTGGCTTCTGGGCAAAGTGACCGCGCCGGTGGTGGGTGCAACGAAGCTGCACCATATAGAAGGGGCGGCGAAGGCCGTCGATCTTACGCTGAGCCCAGAGGAGATCACTTATCTGGAGGAAAAATATGTTCCCCACAGGCTGGTTGGAGTGATGGCGCAGAATACGCCCGCAGCGGCGAAGGAAAAGCATGTCTGGTCCACAGGCAGCCAGCAGATTGAGAAGGCCTGAAAACAGGAGGAAGAAAATCCGTCCCTGTTTGAGCTTGGACAGGTGGTTTCCGGCGGCGATCTTGTCAGCGGATTGAGCGGAACCGTTACGATCACCGCTGTGGAACAGGAAGAATGAAAGAGCTGGATGGATGTGTGTCTGTCAGGATCAGGAGCGAAGGAGTTCCCTGTCAGAATGGGACTGTTCGCTCCTTTTCTATTCATAAGAAAAAGGAAGCTGCGGATGGGAAACTGGTTGACAGGTATTGAAAAGAAATAGACGTATCGGAAAGCGATATGATAGAATATCTTAAAATCATCGAATACTGCCAACAATGTAAGAGTTAAACGGACTGCCGGAAGAAAAGAACGGGAGAGAAATACATGAAACTGATAAAACTATGGGAAGCGGACCTGGACAGAGCCTATGCGCTGCAGAATTCTTTTCCCAAAGAGAAAAATGGATTTATCAATGAGGCCTGCGGACTGTCCAGAGAGGAATTTAAGGAATATGTACAGCGAAGGGAGGCCAATTCCAGAGGCCTGCAGCTCCCGAATGGCTTTGTACCGTCTACGGTTTATATTCTGGAAAATGAGGACGGAGAGTATGTGGGAATTTTCAATTTCCGCCACTGCCTCAATGATTTTCTGAGAAATGGCCCCGGCCATATCGGATATGGGATCGGACCGAAATATCGGGGGCGGGGATACGCCACGGAAGGGCTGCGGCTGATGCTTCAGATCGCGGAGAAGGAGATTCCGGAGGATGAAATTTTTCTGAGCGTCCATAAGGATAATCCTGCATCTCTCAGGGTACAGCTGAAAAACGGCGCCTATATCCACGGAGAAACGGAAACAGAATATCTGACGCGGATTCCGCGCTCCGGAGAGCATCGGAGCATGGGGACATGAACTGCTCCCTGGTGTAAGCCGGAGCGGCCCGTCGCTCCTCAAGGAGGGAATTTTGTGATATACTGAAAAAAATAAGCCCGGGTAAAGTTCGGACAGAGGAAGGAGTGGAGGGCTTGGATTACGAACAGTTAATACGGAAGCGGGATCAATATCAGGCGGCAAAAGAGAAAATCCCGGAATATACCCTGCAGACCTTTGAACAGGCGTTTGAAATCGAATATACCCATAACTCCACGGCAATCGAAGGGAATACCCTGACGCTGATGGAAACCAAAGTGCTTCTGGAGGATGGGATCTCCATTGGGGGTAAGCGACTCCGGGAGCTGTACGAAGCGGTAAATCACAGGAATGCCTACCGGTATGTGAAGGAATGTATTGAGAAAAAAGAACCCCTCAGCGAAAAGATTGTGAAGGATATTCATGCGATCCTGATGGATCATATCTTTACCGGGGGAATTTACCGAAATGCGGATGTGTATATTTCCGGTGCGCAGCATACGCCGCCATCTCCGGCTGAGATGTACCGTCAGATCAAAAATTTTTATGCAGATCTTTCCTGGAAGGGGCAGGAGCTGAACCTGATCGAACTGGCAGCATGGACACATGCCGAATTTGTAAGGATTCACCCGTTTCCGGATGGAAATGGCCGAACTTCCAGGCTTATCATGAATTACCAGCTTCTGGCAAATGGCTTTCCCGCCATATCCATTGCCAAAGAGGACCGGCTGGAATATTTTAATACGCTGGAAGCATGGGCAGTGGAGAAGAACCTGGCTCCCTTTGCCGATCTGGTCGCGGGACTGACAGAACGTCAGCTGGACCGCTATCTGAGAATGGAAGAGTCAGCCCGGAAAATGGGTGAAAAATAGAAGAGACAGAATGACAGAGAGAATGCGTCGGGCGCGAAAAGTGTCCGGCGTATTTTTATTGCAAGTGCTGCCAGGCGGCTGTGCAGACTGCGGTTCACCAAAAAAGGGATTGACAAAACTGTTAATACTGTATATATTGTTAATATACAGAAAGAACAAATGAAAGGAATGATGGAGTGAACATATTTATTGACAACAAGAGCGGAACGCCCATCTACGACCAGATTTATTCCCAGATCAAGGCACAGATCATAAACGGTACGCTCCGGGAGGATGAAGCGCTCCCTTCCATCCGGAATCTGGCAAAGGATCTGCGGATCAGCGTCATCACGACCAAACGGGCGTATGACGAGCTGGAAAAGGAAGGCTTCATTTATACCATCGCCGCCAAGGGCTGCTTTGTGGCCCCCAAAAACGTGGAGCTTCTGAGGGAAGAAAATCTCAGGAAGATCGAAGAGTATCTGGAAAAGATCGCGCAGCTTGCCGCGACCTGCAATCTGAGCAGACAGGATCTGATCGACATGCTGAACTGCATGATGGAAGAGTAGTACGAAGACGGAAAGGAAAAGGAAAATGGAAATGAATGCACTGGAAATCAGGGACCTGACAAAGGAATACCCCCATTTCAGGCTGGACCGGCTGAACCTGACGCTTCCGGGCGGCTGCATCATGGGGCTGGTGGGTGAGAACGGCGCGGGAAAAAGCACCACCATAAAGCTGCTTCTGAATATGATCCGCAGAGACAGCGGAACCATCACCATCCTGGGACAGGATAATCGGAGCGATCTGTCCCTTCTCAAGGAAGAGATCGGCGTTGTACTGGACGACGTGGGCCTTCCGGAATGCCTGAAGGCCGGGCAGATCGGGAAGGTGATGAAGGGGATTTTCAAAAGCTGGGACGACGTGGAATACGAAAACTATCTGCGCCGCCTCTCCATTCCCACGGACCGGAAATTTAAGGAGTTTTCCAGAGGAATGAAAATGAAGCTGGGAATCGCCGTGGCGCTGTCCCATCATCCGAAGCTGCTTCTGCTGGACGAATCCACCAACGGTCTGGACCCGGTAGCCCGCGATGAGGTGGTGGAGCTGTTCGGGGAATTTACCAGACAGGAGGATCATGCGGTGCTGATTTCCTCCCATATCGTCAGCGACCTGGAGAAAATCTGCGACTACATCGCCTTCCTTCATCAGGGCAGGCTTCTGCTCTGTGAGGAGAAGGATGTGCTGCTGGAGGAGTACGGGATCCTGCGCTGTACGGCGGCACAGCTCTCTGAGCTGAATCCTTCGGCTGTTCTGGGAAAACGGGAATCCCCATACGGCGTGGAAGCCATCGTGCGGCGGGATGCGGTCCCGGCGGGCTTCGCCCTCGGCGCGGTGAGCATTGAAGAACTGTTCATTTTCATGGTAAAGGGAAACGGAGGTATGGCGGCATGAAAGGCTTGCTTTTAAAGGATCTGTATATGTCGGAGAAATACTGCAGAGTATTTCTTCTGATCGTCGTGGTGTTTTTCGGGATGTCCCTGATGAGCGGACCCGGCTTCTTCCTGCTGGCCTATCCCTGCATCCTGATGGGACTGATTCCGGCGTCTCTGATTTCCTACGATGAACGGGAAAAATGGGACGTCTACAGCGGAACCCTTCCCTGCAGCCGCCGGCAGCTTGTGTCCTGCAAATATCTGGTGGGGCTGATCGGGGAGCTTCCGGTGATCTGCATCACCACCGTTCTGTATGCCCTGGGGCTGTTTCGGATGGGCGCTTTTGATCCGCGTGCGGTTCTGGTCATGGCTGCCGCCTTCCTTCTTCTGGGGCTGATCGGCCCGGCTGCGACTCTGCCGTTCATGTTCCGGTTCGGCGCGGAAAAGGGCCGGATCGCCTACTTCGCCGTGATCATCCTGCTCTGCGGCGGGAGCGCCGCGTTCGGCAGCATCCAGGTTTCCGGGGTTGGAGAAAATGCGCTCGCAACCGGAATCGTCATGCCGCAGACGGGCGTTTCTCTTTTCCTGGCGGTTCTGGCGGTCCTGTTCTATGCGGTTTCCTGGAGGCTGTCCATCGTCTTCTATAAGAAAAGAGAACTGTAAGAACGTTGCAGCAGCCTGATAAAAAAGGATATGATATAAAATAAACTCACGATACACCAGCTCATAAGTAAGTTTTCTCCTGCTTTATCTTCTGCCCTCTGTGAGGAAACCTTTCATCCTGATGCACGGGGACGGGACGGGGATCATAACTTTCATAACCGGGCTGCGGGCTGACCGTTACGTGCTCAAAATGGATCGGAAGCCCGGCGGAATGATAGAAGCTTTTTCCGTTCTGGACCTGAAAATGCAGATGCGGCTCCGTGCTGTTGCCGGAATTGCCGCACCGGCCGATCGGCTCTCCCCGCCTGACGCGCTGGCCTCTTTTTACCGGAATGCTGCCCGGCATCAAATGCGCAAGAAGGGAATATTCCTGACCGCGGGCGGCAGGAGAGGGCTCCGTGTGATTCAGATCCGTATGCCGGAGCAGCACATAATTTCCCCGGATATCCCGGATCAGAGGATCGGTTTTTCCGCCGAAGATTCTGCTGTCCTTACAGTCTGAGCGAATTTCCTCCACCACGCCGTCCGAGGGCGCAAGCACGGTTCTGCCATAGCAGTAGTAGCTGTCACAGCTGGAAGGATTCCCCTGACAGCTTTTTCCGGAATCATCCAGAATGAGAAAATCACAGGCATATCTCTGGGAATTAACTTCCCAGGAATGGGAGGCTTCCCGGCTTACCCCGCCGTTGACAATGGCCCAGGCCCCCTCAAAGGGCAGGGAATAGGTGATCCGCGGTAAAAAATTGTCCTTATCCGGCATCGGCCGGTTTTGGGCCTGGCAGATCACGATCCCGGCAAGCTGCCGCAGGCTTTGCAGGAAAACCGGAAACGACAGGACAATTTCCAGAATCCCAAACAGCCAGAAGAGCCACAGCCATTTCCAGACGGGCTGTTCATACAAAAACATGGGCAGGCCGAGAAGACCAAGCCATTTCAGTCTCGAAGACCAGCGGAGCAGTGTTCTCATTTTTCTAATCTTACCTTTCTTCCCGAAGCGGGAATTTTCTTTTCAATCAAAATCTTTTCTCAAAGCGGAGAGCCTTTCTGGTGTGCTATTGTTCAGTACGGTTAAAAAGGGAAGATCCACTTAACAGAACCGTACAAAAAGCCTGAAGTGACGGTTATAAAAAGGATTTTTCGCTCCTTAACCGTACTTTTTTTCTGCCAATGCGGTTAAGTACGGATAAATCCCTGATTTTCTCATCTGTAACCGTACTTTCGGGCTGTCCGGTACGGTAAAAAACAGATTTTTTGATCTTTTAACCGTATCATACCATGAAAAGTACGGTTCAGAACAGCATTTTGGAGGATTGGATCCGTAAAAAATGGATTTTTGTACGGTCGAAAATCCATTTTTTCGCTTTTTAACCGTATATGGGCGGAAGGGTTCCGGAAAAGCCTCTGCGAAATGTTTTTCTGAAAAAATTTGTGGAACATTTCGCCGAATCCTCTGCCCCGTGAAAAGCAGCCTGCGGCATAATACGGCGATGATGCGGCAAACAATCTTCTGGATTTACAAACGCAGAGCTGGTATAATGATTGCGCGGCAGCGCAATCCGGCCCGATTGCATCGGGCCGCCCCGCTGCGCGGGGATTATACCAGATCCGCAGCTTGCGGAGAAAATGCCGCCTGCGGCGTCGCTTTCTCCTCTGCGCGCGCGGTATAATGACTACGCGGCAGCGCAATTATAAGAAGGAAACGGAATACAGGATGACAGAACAGCGTACAAAACAGGAAAGACTGAATAAATATCTGGCGGACTGCGGGATCTGTTCCCGCAGGGAGGCGGACCGGATGATCGAAGCCGGCAGGGTGACGGTGAACGGGCGGCCTGCGGACATGGGGCTGCGGATCGGGCCGGCCGACGAGGTGGCGGTGGACGGACGGGTCCTGGAGCGGAAGGATAAAAAAGTGGTTCTCGCCTTTTACAAGCCCGTGGGCGTGACCTGTACGGAGAAGGACCGTTTTGCGGAAAAAACCATCCGGGACGTGGTGGATTATCCGGTCCGCGTCACCTACGCGGGACGGCTGGATAAGGATTCGGAGGGCCTTTTGCTTCTGACCAACGACGGAGAGCTGATCAACGCGCTGATGCGCGCCGCCAATTTCCATGAAAAGGAATATCTGGTGCGGGTAAACCGGCCGGTGACGGAGGCTTTTCTGCAGAAAATGGCGGAGGGCGTATTTTTAAAGGACCTGAACGTGCAGACCAGGCCCTGTCCGGTGGAGCAGGAGGGGAAATTCGTCTTCCACATCGTGCTGACCCAGGGGCTGAACCGGCAGATCCGGCGGATGTGCCGGGCGCTTGGCTATGACGCGCAGGGAATCAAAAGAGTGCGGGTGGCGAATATTACCCTTGGAAGGCTGAAGCCGGGCAATTACCGCGTGGTGGAAGGGGAAGAGCTGAAGGAGCTGTACCGCATCGCCCGCGGAGAAGATGGCGGGGCAGAGGCGCGGGCATGGAGGTAAATATGGATAAAACGGCAAGAATGAAAGAGCTGATCGCGAGGCTGACCGAAGCCTCCCGGGCCTATTATGCCGAGGACCGGGAGATCATGAGCAATTTTGAATATGACCGGCTCTATGACGAGCTGGAAGCGCTGGAAAAGGAAACCGGCACCGTTCTGGCGGGAAGCCCCACGGTGACGGTGGGCTACGAGGCGGTGGACGAGCTTCCCAAGGAGCGCCACGAGCGCCCCATGCTTTCGCTGGGAAAGACGAAGAGCAGAGAGGAGCTTAGGGACTGGCTGGGAGACCAGAAGGGCCTTCTTTCCTGGAAGCTGGACGGCCTGACCGTGGTGCTCACCTACCGGGACGGAGCGCTGTTCAAGGCGGTCACCCGCGGAAACGGGGAGATCGGCGAGGTGATCACGCCCAACGCGAAGGTGTTCGTAAACATCCCGCTGAAGATCCCTTTTCAGGGCGAGCTGGTGCTGCGCGGCGAGGCCGTCATCACCTATGAGGATTTTGAAAGGATCAATGAAAAAATAGAGGACGCGGACGCGCGCTATAAGAACCCCAGGAACCTCTGCTCCGGTTCCGTGCGCCAGCTTTCCAGCGAGATCACGGCGCAGAGAAACGTGCGCTTTTACGCCTTCGCGCTGGTTTCCGCGCAGGAGGCGGCCGAAGCAGGAAAAACGGACAGGACGGGAGAGGCGGCCGGAGAAGCGGGAACGGCGGAAATCGGAAATGCCGGGGCCGGAGAAGCGGAAGCGGCTGTAGATTTTGAAAACTCCAGGAAAAAGCAGTTTGCATTTCTGGCCTCCCAGGGCTTCGATGTGGTGGAGTACCGGGAGGTGGACGCGGGAAACGTGGAGGAGGCCGTCTCCGATTTTGAGGAGCGGATCCGGACCTTCCCCATCCCTTCCGACGGCCTTGTCCTCATCTACGACGACATCGCCTACGGGCTTTCCCTCGGGACAACGGCCAAGTTTCCCCGGGATTCCATCGCCTTCAAGTGGGAGGACGAAACGGCGGAGACCACCCTTCTGGAAATGGAGTGGAGCGCCAGCCGTACCGGCCTGATCAATCCGGTGGCCATCTTTGAGCCGGTGCAGCTGGAGGGCACCACCGTGAGCCGGGCAAGCGTGCATAATGTGAGCATCGTAAAGAGCCTGGAGCTTGGGATCGGGGACAGGATCACCGTTTACAAGGCGAACATGATCATCCCCCAGATCGCGGAAAACCTGACGAAAAGCGGCACCCTTCCCATTCCGGATACCTGTCCGGTCTGCGGGGGAAAGGCGGAGATCCGGCAGGTGAACGACGTGCAGTCCCTCTACTGCACCAATCCGGACTGCGACGCGAAAAAGGTGAAGGCCTTCACCCTGTTCGTCAGCCGGGACGCCCTGAACATCGACGGCCTGTCTGAGGCCACGCTGGAAAAATTTCTGGGAAGAGGCTTCCTGCATCGTTTTGCCGATCTGTTCCATCTGGACCGTTACCGGGAGGAGATCGTCGCCATGGAGGGCTTCGGGGAGAAGTCGTATCAAAACCTTGCCGACAGCATCGAACGGGCCAGAA
>DWUW01000200.1 GCA_019120525.1 Candidatus Eisenbergiella stercorigallinarum
TTCCGTTAAAGACGCCCTCAAAAATGATCAGGGCGGCGAACATGGGCTCGGAAACCGCCACGATCCGCAGCACTGTAATCCCTCCGGCGATGACCTGCGCATCCTCCGTAAACAGAGACATCATCACTCCCGGAAAGGCGAACAGCAGCGCGCCCGTGATGGTCATCAGAAGGACCGCGATGGCCGCGATGGTTTTCGTCACCTGTCTGAATTCCCTTTCGTCCCGCTTTCCCAGGGCGTTGCCCGCCATGGTGGAGGCGGCCGCCTGCATGCCGTAGCCGGGAATGTAAAAGGCCTGTTCCGCGGTGATGGCGATGGAATGGGTGGCGAGGGCCAGCGTGCCAAGCCGCGTCACCAGAGAGGTGAAAACCACCTGCCCCAGACAGGCGCTGATGCGCTCCATGGCCACGGGCGTGCCGATCCGCAGGCATTTGGCCGCAAGTGTCCGGTCAAACCGCAGCGGATGTCCCTTCGGGGAAAGGATCGGATTTTTCCAGTATACCACGATCATGAAAACGCCGCCCACGCAGTAGGCCACGGCCGTTCCGATGGCCGCTCCCACAACGCCCAGCCCCGCGCCGGGAACCGTTACCGTCAGCCCGCAAAACCGCACGGGCCGGGTGGCATAGATCAGGAAAAAATTGAACACAATATTGGTCAGGTTCATGAGGATATTGGCCGTCATGGGGCTTCTGGTATCGCCCGCCCCGCGCATGACGCTTCCCAGAATGACGGAGAAGGCGCGGAAGATCATGGGCGAACAGCAGATGGCAAAATACAGGGACGCGTCCCGGTACAGCTCCGGCTCCGCCCCAAGCCACCTGGGCAGGAACGGGCTGATCCCCACCATGAGGAGGCCAAGGACAAGTCCCAGAACCACGGCGAAATACAGCGACTGGACGCCGTACCGCCTGGCCTTTTCCTTCTCTCCCGCTCCGATGGATTCCGCGATGCTGGAAAGCACGCCGATCCCCATGGCAAAAAGAGGGGCGTTCACCAGCCAGGTCATGGTGCTGGTCAGCCCCACCGAAGCGGAGGCCTGCGCGCCCAGCCTGCCTACCATGGCCGTGTCGATGTACTGCACCAGCGTCTGCAGCGCCTGCTCCACCACCGCGGGCCAGGACAGGTAAAAAATGGTTCGAAAAATGCTTCTGTTTTCCCGGTAATAGCTCCTGATTCTGTTCACTGTGTTTCGACTTCCTTTGTAAAATGCTCTGAAAAATATTCTAACCGTTCTCCCTCATCCAGTCAACTTTTTACTGGCCTGCGCCCAGGGTTGTTGGTTTTTTCAAAGTCGGATACAATAATTGCGCGGGGATTATATCGGCGATCCACGGCTTGTGAAGAAAATGCCGCCTGCGGCGTCGCTTTCTTCCCTGCGCGCGTGGTATAATAAAGACAGGCATCAGAAAACAGGCCGGGAAACGGCGTTCTCATTTTCCCGGCGGCAGAAAAAAGGCCGGTCAGAAAACCGGCGGGAGGTTTTTATGTGTACAAGCATCGCGCTGCTTCAGGGCGGCGGCTATTTCGGCCGCAATCTGGACCTGGAATATTCCTTTGGAGAGCAGGTGGTCATCATGCCGCGCCTGTTCCCCCTGCATTTTCACAGGCTGCCGTCTCCGGACAGCCATTTTTCCATGATCGGCATGGCGAACGTGGCGGAAGGGTATCCCCTTTATGCCGAAGCGGTCAATGAAAAGGGACTCTATATGGCCGGACTGAATTTTCCCGGAAACGCCCACTATGAAGCCGACGTTCCGGAGGGCTTTGACGCCGCTGCGCCCTATGAGCTGATCCCCTGGATTCTGGGAACCTGCGAAACGCTTTCGCAGGCCAGAGAAAAGCTCGCCCGGTTCCGGCCGCTTGCGGTTCCCTTCTCCATTTCCCATCCCGCGCCCGCCACCCTGCCCCTCGCTCCCCTGCACTGGCATCTGGCGGACCGGACGGGCGCTCTGGTGCTGGAGGCCACGAAGGACGGCGTTTTCCTCTACGACGATCCGGTGGGCGTTTTGACCAACAATCCGCCCTTTCCCTTTCATCAGATGAACCTGAACCGGTATCAGGGGCTTTCCCCTCTGCCTGCCCAAAACCGTTTCTGTTCCACCGCCCCGTTTCAGGTATTCGGCCAGGGAATGGGCGCCATCGGCCTGCCGGGAGACGCTTCCCCCACCTCCCGTTATGTGAAGGCGGCCTTTCATAAGCTGAATTCACCGGAAGGGACGACTGAGGAGGAACAGGTTTCCCAGTTTTTCCATCTTCTGGATTCCGTTTCCATGGTTCGGGGCAGCGTGGTCACACCGGAAGGACGCTGCGACATCACCACCTACTCCTGCTGCGTCAGCGCCGGGGAGGGAATCTATTATTACAAAACCTATGAAAACAGCAGGATCAGCGCGGTACGGCTGTTCGGAGAAGAGCTGGATACCCGGGAGCTGAAAATCTTCCCTCTGCGGGAAAAAACGGACATCCGGTTTGAAAACTGAGCGCCCGGAGGGAAATCCACGGCCGCGGAGGGCACGGGCAGGGGCGTTCTTCCGGATGCATCTTTCTGTCCCTTCCTATAAAAACAGCCGTTCCATCCAGGCCATAACCTCCCTCACCCGCTCCCGGTTCAGGCTGTAGT
Organism: Candidatus Eisenbergiella stercorigallinarum; assembly: GCA_019120525.1. Taxonomy (GTDB): domain Bacteria; phylum Bacillota; class Clostridia; order Lachnospirales; family Lachnospiraceae; genus Eisenbergiella; species Eisenbergiella stercorigallinarum. Next base: position 2,624 of record DWUW01000200.1, read on the forward strand.
AGGAGCGCTTCCCCTGCTGGCGCACCTCGATCAGCCCCTCGTTAAGAAGCTCCTGGGTATGATAGGAAATGGTGGCCGTGGTCAGCCCGAAGTGTTCCGCCAGCTCTCTGCCGAAATGAGGCGTCTGGCTGACGTAAAGAAGAATATCCATTTTCACCGGGTCGGCCATCAGCTCCAGAGCCCGGTGCTCGTCCCCCTTTTTAAAGGAACGGATGGCCTTCTCGTTCATCAGGATTCCCATGCCGATTTCCAGACAGCCGCCTTCCTGCCCGTCTTCCATGTCAATGCTCAGAAAGGCGCCTCCTACCGCGTTCCAGCGGATCAGCACCCGGTCGTAACCGTCTTGCTCCGGATAAGCCCCTACCAGAGCCAGAAACTCCTGCAGGGTATGGGAGACAAAATAATCCCGCCAGTATCGCTCCCCCTTCTCCTCTTCCGCCTCTATCCTGCCACGGAAGGGCTCCAGCAGTTTTGCCGCCTGTTCCAGAAGCCCTCCCAGCTCCTCCAGGCTTTCTTCCGGGTCCTGAAAGGCGAAAATCAGGCGCGCCTTGAACCGCTCCTCCAGGTCCAGCTTCTTCACGCTGGCAAGAAAGCTCACCGGCTCTCCGTCCAGCGGCAGCCTCGTATCCGAAGGCAGGTAGGAAGAAAAATCCGGGAAGGCGTCAAAGGAATATGCCGAAAGGCCGCACAGCGCCTTTTCCTTCATCTTTCGCGCATCGTCCGTCTCCTCCGCGTCGAAGGTGCAGAGCAGGTTCCGGGCGAGAGAGCCGAGGCCTTTTTCCTGATAGCGTTCAAAATAGCGCCGCATCGGCTCCGTGACCGGAATCCGCCCGGCCAGCTCCAGAAGCTCCTCCTGCAGAAGGATTCCCGGTTCCATTTCCTGCCCGAACCGCCCCATGGTGGACAGATATCTTCGCCGTTCTGTCTCATCCACATTCACAGCGAGCTCCAGAAGAGACATTGCCTCCTTCATCATGCTGCATCTTTTTCCAAACTCAATCCGCATCTTCCGCTCTCCCCTTCCTGTTTTCCCATCCGTTTCCGTTATCCGTATCCCGAAGCCCGTCCCCTTATTCCTGTCCAAAATCATTCAGCCTTTTCAGCGTCCCTTTTAACATCAGAACGATGGTCACGACGAACACCGGCACCGCGGTTCCCGCCAGCACGCGGACCACGGACGCTCTGACACAGATGCCGGACACCAGAAACGAGGTAAGAGGCATCGCCGCGGTGCATCCGGCATTCATGACGGCGGAAGCCCTTGCCATAAAGGATGTGGGAACCACCCGCAGAAGCAGCACGGAAACCGCCGTATTCGCAAGCCCCACCGACACGCCGAAAAGCAGGCTCGCAGTGAAAAGAACCGGATAAAAGGCAGCGTCCACAGGATGCGCCAGCCCCAGCCAGGCAAGCACCAGATAATAACTCCCCATCAGTATACCACAGCCCAAAAGAATCCTGTCAATGGATACTTTCCCTTCCTTCGATTCGTTCCGGCCGACCGCCGCAGCGGAATACAGACCGGCCCCGAGAAGCATTCCCACCGTGGTACAGATCCCCATTGCGGAAAGGGCGCCGCTTCCCTTCCGGTACACATCCTGAAACAGAGCCGCCTGGAGGGCATTGCAGGGAGTGAGAGCCGCATTCAGAAAAGCGGCGGTCGAGGCGATAAGGAGCAGGAGCTTTGAGGTTCTGATAAACCGAAAACCCTCCCGCAGGGAACGCAGCCAGGCGGACGCACCGCCCTCCCCACTCCCTTCTCCCGCGCGGGCGGCTGCCTCCGGTACCCGGCTCATCAACAGGCAGGCGATGACAAAACAGAGCAGATCCACCACAAGCGTACCTCCGCTTCCCGTTGCGGCGATCAGAAACCCAGCCGCTCCTGTCCCCGCAAGCTCCATGATCCTGCTGCCCGCCTGATACAAAGACATGCCGGAATCGTACTCTTCCGCCTGCAGCAGACCGGACAGAGCAGCGGAGGAGGCGGGCGAAGCAAAGGCTTCCAGCGTGGAGATGAGAAAGGTCCCGGCGATCAGTACCGCGGCGTTCAGATTTCCTGTCAGATAAAGCCCGAGGAAGATGGCTACCAGCAGCGCCCTCCCCGCATCCGTCAGCGCAATCACCCGCCGTTTGGGAATATGCTCCACAAATGCCCCTGCAAGAGGCTGGAGCAGAATGGTGGGCAGATAGTTCAGTCCCACCGCCAGCGCCGACAGGGAGGCCGAACCGCTCAGACCGTAGACCAGCCAGCTCAGCAGAAATACATCGATGGAATCCCCGAAGCGGTTCAGCATCCGGGAAATCAGATAGCGCAGAAAGGGACGGTTTTGCCTGATTCCTGTGTTCATAGCATCCTCCTGTTTCAATTTATTTGAAATCATTCAAATATATAATTTATATTTTTCTAGTATATATTTGAATATATTCTATTTTTATATTCTTGTCAAGTTTTATATTTTAATTTTATCTAATATGAGATGAAACACAGGTATCCGACCGGCACAGGAAGCCGGTTCAATTGGAGCAGGGAACATTTCTCTGCAAACTTTGATCGAATGGGGAAAGTTCCTTCCCCTATTCGATTACACGCTGCACACAGCTTGCGGCATAAATGCCGCTCGCAGGGCTGTCGCACAAAAATAAGGAGACCCCGTCCACTCAGACAGGATCTCCCCGTTTTCAAACTCATTTTTTAATCATAATCACTTTTTTGTCAGGCCAGAACCGTCATCAGCAGCGCGCCGAAAAGGCAGAGTGCCGCCCCAAAGGGACCCATGATCAGAAAAATCAGCCGCATGCTCTGCAGCGCCCCGCAGTATGCCTTCCGCGGTTTTCCGGGCACATATCTGACCTCCATGGCACTGCCCACGGGAAACCAGTCCCTGACAGGGTCCACATGATTTCTGCACCGGGAGGTCACATAGCAGTGCAGGCAGTATTTTTCATCGATCTCCCAGTCGTATTCCGCCCGTTTTATACTGTTATAATATACCGTGGCATATTTCTGTATGCACTGATATTTCCTGCCATCCACCTCATATTCCACGACCGCACAGGGATAGGAAACCGAACCATGTCCGGTATCTATACGGCAGCGCTTATGGGAGATCACCGTCCCCATAACGCTTTCCGTATATTTGTATTTTCTCAGCTTATCCCAGATCAGAACCGCGATGGCTGCCAGACATATCACCACGCCCACGATCAGAATAAAAAAACCGGCCTGTTGGTTTCTCATCTTCTATCCCCTCTCTTTTTCCAAAAGCATACTTCTGCATCCGTCCCGGTATTCCAGGAATTCCTGATTTTCCGGCTCCGTCTGGAGCACATAAGCGATCCGCCCGAAAAGAGACTGCAGAAAGGCCTGTTCTTTTGTGGCGGCCTCCCCTTCTGTTTCCTTTCCGCTCAGGCTTCCCACAGCTTTCAGATGCTCCCGCACTCCATACCTGCAGCAGTAATAAATTTCCTGCCTGATCTTTCTCCGGTACTGCGCGCTCGTCCGGACTCTCTCATTCACCACGAGTCCCGTGACGGTCTGCCGCATTCCCTGATTCGCCACAACGGTTTTCCGGGAATTCAGGGCAAAGCCCATGGCCTCCAGCATACCTCGTACCTTTCGGTAAACCTCGCCTGCATCAAATACACCGGAAAAAGCCAGGTCATCACAGTATCGGGTATAGGTAATCTGACGCGCTTCGCACCATTTTCCGATATAATCGTCAAAGGGCCTCATCACCAGATTGGAAATGGCCGGAGAGGTGGGCGCCCCCTGCGGGAGCCGGTCATAACAGCAGCACAGATGGGTCAGAAGCCCTGCGGCCGCAGGCGGAAACAGACTCTCCGGGAAAGCCGCCCCATACACTCTCGGAAAAAGAATGCTGTCAAAGAAGTTCCGGATATCCAGCTTCAGCAGGAGCCTGCCTTTTTCCCCGCCCGCATGCGGTGCGGCATTGTCGATGGGAGAACGCCCCCGCCTGTATGCGCAGGCATGCGCGGAAATACTGCGTCCGTCCAGACAGTGGTGCAGGATATTTCTCTGCACGCCCTTTAACAGCCCGTCCGGAACCAGAAGCCTGCGGCTTCCGCCGCCTTTCTTTGGAATCCGCGTTTCCCGGTAATGCCGTTGTGTATGGTTGCTCAGGGAATACAGCAGCGCGAGCTGAGCCTCCCCGCTCATGCGCTCCCGAATGCCGGAGGGAAGCAGGTTCAGGGATAAAAGAAATTCTTTTTCCTGCTGCGTGCCGCAGTATTTCCAGAGTTTGCTGCTCATTTCACTTCCTCAAAATCATTTTCATAAAAAAGCCCGGCCGACACAATACTCTGATTCCGCAGAATGCGCAGGGGTACAGCCGACGGCGGCAACACAATCCGCGAAGCGGGTTGTGAAATGTACCTCGAAGCAGGCTGCGGTGCAGGCATGCCTGCCGCCTCCTGATATTCTGTCCCGACGGCGACTCGCCGCCGGGCCGGTTCTGCCAGCAGCAATGCTGCTTTCCGGTTTCTCTGTCGAACGGGCTTTCTATATTTTAAGATATCACAAAGACTTCCTTATGGGAAGAGGCCATCTCTTCCCGTCCAGAGTCCTGCCCTCAAACAGGGCAGACCGGCACAGTCTTACAGCATCGTCCTGCGCAGGGTCTCTCCGTCCATCGCGCTCAGGTAAGCGGGCGCGATATCAAATACGGTCTTGCAGCCGCTCTGCCCTTCCTTTGCCAGACGGTATGCGGCGCGGGCGAACGCAACGAGCACGGAAGAGGTAAAGGCCGGGTTGGAATCCAGCTTCAGGCTGTATTCAATCACGTTTCCGTATTCCTCGTTCCATCCTGTCTTTCCGGTACGGATCACAAATCCACCGTGCGGAATGCCGCTGTGGTCACGCTTCATTTCCTCAGCGCTGATGAAGTGCACCGTGGTATCATATTCATCAAAATAGTTGGGCATGGTCTTGATCTCTTCCTCGATTCTGGCAAGATCCGCGCCCTCCTTGGCCACCACAAAGCACTCTCTGGTGTGTTTTTCCCTGGTGGTCAGCTCCGGATTCTCTCCCGCGCGCACTTTTCTAAGCGCATCTTCCACAGGAATGGTGTACTGTCTGGCATCCGCAACGCCTTCGATTCTTCTGATAGCATCGGAATGTCCCTGGCTGACGCCCTTGCCCCAGAAGGTGTAATCCTTGCCACAGGGAAGGATCGCGTTGGCATACAGACGGTTCAGGGAAAACATGCCGGGATCCCAGCCGCAGGAAATGATGCCCACCTTGCCGCTCTTCTTCGCTGCTTCATCCACCGCCGCGAAATGCTCCGGGATCTTCGCATGGGTATCAAAGCTGTCGATTACATTGAAATACTGAACAAATTCCGGGGTCTGCACCGGAAGATCCGTAGCGCTTCCTCCGCAGAGAATCATCACATCGATTTCATCCTTCATCCCCGCCGCTTCTTCCACACGGCAGACCTTTACGCCCTCCGTCAAAATGGAAACTGTCCCAGGATCACGTCTGGTGAACACTGCTGCAAGTTTCATGTCCGGATTCTGCTTAATGGCGCATTCCACGCCCTTTCCCAGGTTTCCATAGCCCAGGATACCAATTCTGATCTGTTCGCTCATTCTGAATTTCCTCCTTTTTGGCACAAACTCTGTTCGTGCCGGCCGCATTATTCATCGCCGCGCAGGCGGCTTTATCCAGTTTCGTTTTTCGTGTTACAGTATATAACAAAACCGGCCGGAATCCAATCCCCTTTTCCGGCTGCTGCGGCTTTATGAGGGTCTGAACGAAAACGAAACCGTCATCCATGGCATCAAAAACGCTGCAGCCATTCTCCTCCCTGGAGAGAAAGAAGCTGCAGCGCATTCGCATTTTGGGGATACAGAATCCACAATTACATTCTACGTTTCTTCTCAGTTAAAATACATTCCCAGATATTTCTTCGTATTCTCTATCATCTCATCAAAGAGCTTTCTGGCGTCGGGCATGGAAAGATTCATGTTGGGATCCATCTGGAAAGCGCGGAAGGCCTGCTCCAGATCCCGGTCAAGAGCCGCCTGAACGATCAGCTCCTGGATGCCGCTCACACGGGAAATGAGAGGGTAGATGGAATCCGGCAGAGGACCCGCAAAAACAGGGCGCACGCTGTCCGCAGAAAAATGTGCGTTGGTCTCCACCACAGCTCCGAGCGGGAGATTCGGAATCTGTCCCAGGTTGGGAACATTCACATTCGTCACCAGATCGCGGAGGCCGAGAATTGCCCGCATCTGCTGCACGCCTTCCTCTCCTGTCTGGTTGATGACAGGCGCTTCCTCACCGGTGTAAAGACGCTCACTTCTGGCGAGACGCTTTTTCAGATCCTCTTTTCTCCAGGCAACGGTGGTCAGGCCGAAGCACCAGCTTTTCACGGTCTCCGGATCCTTCAGATACCAGCTTCCCGGACAGAACTCCGCAAGATGCCGGTCTCCTGCCGCCGCGATCGCGCCGAAACGCCGGAACAGATCCATTTTCACCCGCTCTCTGCTGGCAAAGGAATTGTTCATCCAGTTATCGTCCGCCTTTTCGGAAAATCCATCCTCCGCGTATTTCTCACAGAACTTTGCGTAAAGCGGGAACAGATCAATGTTCTTATATTTCGCTTCGGTGAGCCAGGTAAAATGGTTTACGCCCACCACGTTTACACGGATCTCATCTCTCTCTACATCCTCAATTCCCATCATATCCTTCAGCACCAGTGCCAGCAGCTTCTGGGTGCCGAATACCTCATGACAGCATCCGAAGGCTTTGATTTTCGGGAAAACCCGATACAGCGTCCGGACGCAGACCGTCATGGGATTGGTATAGTTAATGACCCAGGCATCCGGACAGAAATCCCGGATGGCCGCCGCAATTTCTTCAAACATGGGGATGGTACGCAGCGCCCGCACAAGACCGCCGGGACCTGCCGTATCTCCCACCGACTGATAAATTCCGTACTTTTCCGGCGCATGTACATCGCTTTCCATCTCGTCAAAGGTTCCCGGCAGAATGGAAATTACCACGAAATCCGCTCCCGTCAGCGCTTCCTGCAGGGTACCCACCGCTTTGTAATCCCATGCAGAACGGCAGTCCGGCAGCTCCTTCATCCGGTTTCCAATGACCTCGTTCCTTGCTGCCGCTTCTTTGTCAATGTCATACAGCGCCACGGTACCGTTCATATCGTCCACCGCTGCCAGATCACTCATCAGCCCCCAAGCCCAGCCTCTGGATCCCCCGCCGATATAGGCAATTTTCACATC
>DWUW01000201.1 GCA_019120525.1 Candidatus Eisenbergiella stercorigallinarum
CATGCATCAAAATCATTCTGCGCTTCATTTAAAAGACCTGTCCCGTTCCTATGGGAAGCATCCCGCCCTGTCCGGCCTTTCGGCGGAGCTGGAGCTGGAGTGCGGCCGCGTCTACGGCCTGATCGGGCCGAATGGTTCCGGAAAGACCACTCTGTTAAAGCTCCTTTCCGGAATCCTCTCCCCTTCCTCCGGGTACATTTTTCTGACCGGAGAAAACGGAGCCTTCCCGACCGCAGAGCCTCCTTCCTTTTCTGAATGGGGGCCGGAGCATGTGGCCTATATTCCCGCGGGAGAGCGGGGGCTTCGTTATAAAAACACGGTGCACGACAACGTGATGTATTTCTGCGCGCTGAAGGGAAAGGAATATGAAGAAACGAAGCTCCTTCTTCAGCGTCACGCCGCCTCCCTTTCCTGTGAAAACCTTCTGGACAGACGGGTGGAAAGCCTCTCTCTGGGGCAGAAAAAGAAAGCCTCCCTGCTGTGCGGGCTCTGCTGCGATGCCCGGCTGATTCTCATGGATGAGCCTTCCAATGGGCTTGACCCGCAGGCGGAGGAGGAGCTGAAGCGCACCATCCGGGAAACCGCCCGCAGGGAGCGCGTCACCTTCCTGATTTCCTCCCACGACCTGCTCCTGTTTGAAGGGCTTGCAGACCGCTATCTGTTTCTTTCAGAGGGCCGTATAAAATTTTCCTGCTGCCGGCAGATGAATACGGGAGAATTAAAGGAGGCTTATGCGCGGACCGCCGCAGCAAAGACAGCGGAAAGGACGGAGCCATGAAAAAAGAACTGTTTCTGAGTACAAAAACGTCTGAAAGAAAAAAACTGCTTCAGAGTATAAGGCTGCTTCCGGCAAAAGGGCTGTTTCATGCCGTTTTCTGGGAGGTACGGATGGAGCTTTCGGAGGCCCTGCAGTACAAAACGGGGCTTTTTATGGACGCCCTGCTTCTGATCGGCTCCTTTCTGGCCGCTCTTTTTCTGGGTTCGGGAAGCAGTCTGTCCTCCTTTTATCAGGCGGACGGGGCGCAGAGGGAAATCCTTCTTTTAATCGGCTATCTTTTCTGGGGAAACAGCTGCGCCGCCCTGGGCTGCTGTACGGGAACCCTGCGCGCGGAAATGCAGGAGGGCACCTTCGAGCTGCGGTTGCAGAGCCGTTTTCCTCTCACTTTGATGCTGTTCTGCCAGCTGCTTGCGGATACTCTCCTGCACTTTCTGATCTATGGAGGTCTGCTTGCGGCGGCCGCCCTGTTTTCCGGCTCTTCCCCGGCAGACGTCCGTTTTCTTTTTCTGTCCCTGCCCGTCCTTCTGCCCTGTCTGGCGGGCATGTACGGCATGGGGCTTCTGGCGGGCGCGGTCAGCCTGCACGCAAAGAAAACGGGCAGCCTGATCTTTCTGATTCAGACCGCCCTGCTCTTTGTGACCAATACCCTGACCCCTTCCGCCGCGGGACCGCTTTTTCTGATTCCCTTCTGCCCAGGCATCGATATCGCCCGCAGCCTCTACCTGTACGGGAGCGCATCCGCCGAAGCCTGGGCCGCCCTGCTCTGCGTCAATCTGGCCTGGCTGCTTCTGGGGAACGCCGTATTTTCCTTCTGCCTGAAGCGGGAGAGAAAATTCGGGGCGTGGGATACCTGGTAAAAAATTTCACAGGAAATATTCGTTCTCCCGTCTTGCCGCCAGCTTCTGCGTGAACATCTGCGCGAAGCTCCGGTAGGCTTCCGTGTCCATGTTTTTGGCTCCGGCCGGACAGATGCGGATGCAGCGAAAGCACGAGATACATTTTTCCGCGTCCACCTGAAAATCCGGCCCAATCGCGCCCGCCGGACAGCTCTTCCGGCAAAGTCCGCAGCCCGTGCAGGCGTCGGAGGTGAGCGGCGCGAACTGGCCTTTTCCCATGGGCTGCTTCTGGTATGGGCGGTTGCCGGGAATCATCGCGTAAAGGCCGTCTCCAGACGCGGCCCTTCTGACAAATTCTACGTCCGCCTCCAGATCGGCTGCGTCCGGCCTGTCCACCTGAATCTCCCCATAGGTATGACGGCCCACCAGCGCGGCCGCTCCCTTCACCACGAAGCCCTGCGCCTCACAGAGATCCTGAAGCTCCACAAGCGCGTCGTCGTAATGACGGTTTCCATAGGTGACCACAAGCACACAGGGCGTCTGCTCCCCGCGGATGCCGGACAGTCTCTCCGCCGCCAAAGCCGGAAGCCTTCCGCCGTAAACCGGCATGCCGAAGATCACGAAATCCGCTCCGGAAAACCGCATCTGTACGGGAACCTCTTCCCCATCCTTTCTCTGCGGGGCCGTCAGATCCACGGTCTGAAACTCCGCGTCCAGCGCCTGCGCCATGGCCTCCACGCTCTTTTTCGTATTTCCTGTTGGTGAAAAATAAACTGCCGTCGTTTTCAAACTTTTTCTATCTCCTTTCCTTTCTGAAAATCCTCCAGATCAGCAGCAGATTCGCCGCCAGGGTAAAAAGAACCATGTTTCTGCCAAGGGCAGCCGCCGTGTCCGCCGTGTCCAGAAGCGCCGACCAGTCCTCAATCGCTACCAGATGCTCCTGATAATACAGCTGCATGCACAGCGACATGCCGCACGCGGCGAAGCTGGCCACAGACCAGAGCAGTTCTTTCGGATCCTTTCTTTTCAGGCTCCGCAGCAGCCCGGCCACCGGAAAGATCCAGGCTGCCAGCGCCAGAAAAATACTTCCTACGTTCCACATCGTCGCATCCATATGGATTCCCTCCTTCATCTGCTGCCCAGGAAGCGGCAGCTTCTTCCTAAAGTTTCCCCGCATTTCCCTTCTCCAGGCGTCATCCCTGTCCATCCTGACGCTCCTCAAGGCCGCAGACGGTCAGCACACCGTCCCTCACCCGGAATTTGATGTCATATCCGGCGAAGGCCACGCCGTAGATCCGCTCCGGATCCCTGCTGTAGCCGGGCCTTGGATCCTGGGAAAGCACAGAAACAGCCGCCTCCCGCTTCTCCTCCGGCAGCTGCCAGAGCAGCTCTTTCGGGAACTCCACCTGCAGCGCGTATTTTCCGGTCTCCCCTGTAAACCCTTCCGAGGCTTCCGGGTGGCAGTCCGCAAGCGGGATATAGGGCTTAATATCAAGGATCGGCGTATGGTCCATCATATCCGCGCCAAGCACGGTCAGGACCGGGCCTTCCCGTTCCGTAAGCTCCACGCTTTTCAGCCGGACACAGGACAGCCCGATCCCGTTCGGCCGGAAGGGAGAACGGGTCGCGAATACACCCATCCGGATATTCCCTCCCAGGCGGGGCGGCCTTACCGTAAAGGACCAGCCTGCCTCCTCATTTTCCGAAAACTGCCACAGGATCCAGATATGGCTGAACTGCTCCAGTCCCCGGACCGCGTCCGGATGCCGGAATTTCGGTTCAAACACGATCCTTCCCTCCAGGCCATCCACCAGTCCGCTCTGACGCGGGATTCCGAATTTTTCCGGAAAATCCGTCCTGATATGCGCAATCGGTTCCATCCTTTTCACTTCCATTTCCTTTTTCTCCGCTGCCCGATCGTGTCCGGCAGCGGCTTTTCTTCCACAATACAACAAAAACCGGCGTTTGAAAAGGCAAAGGCATAAGATTTTATTCCTCCGCTTCGCAGGACTGACCGGAGATTTTTTTGTTTTTTGAATTATTTGATTTATAACCTGGAAACAATCTGATATAATAATCTATGTATGGGGTTTTTTCCTGCCCCATGTGCTTATACTCAGAAAACCAGCCACGGGCTGGAAAAAACATAAGAAAGGAACGAGGTATAACTGTATGAAACCATTTTTCAGCCAGTCAGCCCTGGATGCGGCCAAAGAGCTTCAGGTAGACGTATCGAAGGGCCTGACAAAGGAAGAGGCCGAAAAACGTATTGAAAAATACGGACCCAACCGTCTGGAGGGCGGAAAAGAGAAATCCCTGATCCAGATGATCCTGGAGCAGCTCAAGGATTTCCTGGTGATCATCCTGATGATCGCCGCCGTGATTTCCATTTTCCTGGGAGAGGCGCTGGAGGGCGTCATCATCCTGGCGATCGTCGTCCTGAACACCTTCCTGGGCGTTTATCAGGAAAACAAGGCGAGCAACGCGCTGAAGGCGCTGAAGGAAATGGCAAGCCCGCACGCGAAGGTGCTTCGCGGCGGACAGATCGTTGAGGTTCCCTCCTCCGACGTGGTGCCGGGCGATATCGCCATTCTGGAAGCGGGCGACTATGTTCCCGCTGACCTGCGTCTGATCGAATCCGTGAACCTGAAAATCGACGAAGCCGCCCTGACAGGGGAATCCGTTCCCGTGGAAAAGGACGCCTCCGCCGTTCTGGCTGAAGACGCGAGCCTTGGCGACCGCATCAACTGCGGCTACATGGGCACGGTCATCACCTACGGACGCGGACGCGGCGTCATCACCGGAACCGGCATGCAGACCCAGATGGGAAATATCGCCGGCATGCTCAACGACACGCCGGACGAGTCTACCCCGCTTCAGAAGAAGCTGGACAGCCTGGGAAAGGTTCTGGGTATCGTATGTCTCGCCATCTGCGTGGTCATTTTCCTGCTCGGCCTGCTTCACGGCATGGAGCTGTTCGATATTTTCATGACCTCCGTTTCCCTGGCCGTAGCCGCCATTCCGGAAGGCCTGACCGTCGTGGTTACGGTGGTCCTCGCCATGGGCATGCAGAAGATGGTCAGGTGCAACGCCATCATCAAGCGCTTAAGCGCGGTGGAAACCCTGGGAAGTACCACGGTCATCTGCTCGGATAAGACCGGAACCCTGACCCAGAACAAGATGACCATCCAGAAGCTTTACGTTCCTTCCGGCCACTATAACGTAAGCGGCACGGGCTACAGCCCGGAGGGCGAGATCACCGACGAGGCCGGAAATGTGCCTGCCACTTACCCGGACCGTCTGATTGAGGGCGCGCTTTTATGTAACGACGCCACCTATGATCCCGATAAGCAGACCATCGTGGGCGATCCCACGGAAGCCGCCATGGTGGTACTTGCCTACAAGCACGGCATGAAGAAGGCGGAATGGGAAAGCAAATATCCCCGCGTGCAGGAAATCCCCTTTGATTCGGACAGAAAGCTCATGTCCACCTTCCATAAAATCGGGGATTCCATCACCATGTATACCAAGGGCGCCCCGGACGAGCTGCTGCGCCGCTGTACCAGAATCGAAGAAAACGGAGCAGTTCATCCGCTTACGGATGCGAAGCGGGAGGAAATCCTCGGCGTCAACCAGGAGATGGCTCAGTCCGCGCTTCGTGTGATCGGCGTGGCCTACCGCACCATGAATGCGGCGGATCCTTCTCCAGAGGCTGAAAACGACCTGATCTTCGTCGGCCTGGTCGGCATGATCGACCCGCCCAGAGAAGAGGCAAAGGCCGCCATCGACGTCTGCAAGACCGCGGGCATCCAGGTGAAGATGATCACCGGCGACCACAAGATCACCGCGAGCGCCATCGGCGCGCAGCTGGGCATCCAGACCGACCGCACGGTGGAAGGACGCGAAATCAGCGAAATGAGCGACGAGCAGCTGCGCGAGTGCGTGAAGACCACAAACGTGTTCGCCCGTGTCTCTCCGGAGCATAAAGTCCGTCTGGTGGACGCTGTCCGTGCCAACGGAAACATCGCCGCCATGACCGGCGACGGCGTCAATGACGCGCCTTCCCTGAAGCATGCCGACATCGGCGTGGCGATGGGCATCACCGGAACCGACGTATCCAAGGAAGCGGCCGACATGATCCTGACCGACGACAACTTCGCCAGCATCGTGCGCGCCGTCGCGGAGGGCCGTACTATTTACGCCAACATCCGTAAGGTGGTAGGCTTCCTGCTCTCCTGCAACATCGGCGAGATCCTGGTCATTTTCCTGGCCATGCTCACCAATCTGCCCACCCCGCTGGTTGCCATCCAGCTCCTTTCCATCAACCTGATCACGGATGCCTTCCCGGCCTTCGCCCTGGGTATGGAAAAGGAAGAGCCCGGCACCATGAACCGCAAGCCCCGCGATCCTTCCGAACCCATTGTGGATAAGAAGATGACCGTGGCCGTTC
>DWUW01000202.1 GCA_019120525.1 Candidatus Eisenbergiella stercorigallinarum
GATATTCATGCGGGCGGAGAGGATCTGGTCTTTCCTCATCATGAAAATGAGATTGCCCAGAGTGAAGCCTGCAACGGCAAGGAATTTGCAAAGTACTGGATGCATAACGCATTCCTGAATATCGACAACCGGAAGATGAGCAAATCCGCAGGGAACTTTTTCACCGTGCGGGACATCATTACCAAATATGATCCCCAGGTGCTGCGCTTCTTCATGCTGTCCGCGCACTACAGGAGCCCTCTGAATTTCTCCGCGGAGCTGATGGAGGCGGCGAAGAACGGCCTGGAGCGCATCCTGACCGCGGTTTCCAACCTAAATTTCCTCCTTCCCAAAGCGCAGGAGACGGAAATGACAGAGGAGGAAACCAGGCTTCTGGAGGAAGCGAAGGTTTATGCCGCCCGTTTTGACGAGGCCATGGACGACGATTTCAACACGGCGGATGCCATCGCGGCCATTTTTGAGCTGGTGAAATTCATCAACACCAACACCGGCGGCAATTCCTCCAAAGCCTATCTGTCCGCCCTGCATGAGCAGATCCGGGAGCTTGCCGACGTCTGCGGCCTGATCGTGGACCAGAAGGAAGAGATGCTGGACGGAGACATTGAAAAGCTGATTGAAGAGCGTCAGGCCGCCAGAAAGGCGAGGGATTTTGCCAGGGCAGACGCGATCCGAGGTGAGCTTCTGGAAAAGGGGATCGTCCTGGAGGACACCCGCGAGGGCGTGAAATGGAAGAGAGTCTGAGACTGCTTTCGCTGATCAAACGGGATTTCGGGCTGCGGGAGGTGGACCTGAAGACCTATTCTCCCCTGACGTTGGCGTTCGTGGGGGACTGTATTTATGATCTGATCCTGCGGACTGTGATCGTGGAGCGGCACAATGCAAGCCCCAATCAGCTGCACCGGGAGAAAAGCCGCCTGGCAAAGGCCGCGGCGCAGGCGCAGATGGCGGAAGCGCTCCAGCCGTATCTGACGCCGGAGGAAGAGGCCGTTTACCGGCGGGGGCGCAACGCCAAGTCCCATACCACGGCGAAGAACGCTTCCGTGCTGGACTATCGGAAGGCCACCGGGCTGGAAGCCCTGTACGGCTGGCTGTATCTGTCCGGGCAGGAGGAGCGTATGATTGCGCTTCTTCGCCTTTCCCTGGACAGGCTGGGATGGAAGCTGTAAAGGCGGACGTCCGTTTCAGGGACGGCGGCGGTACAATTTGGAGGAAATCATGCGATATCAGGAAATGACCATAGAAGGAAGGAACGCGGTGGCGGAAGCCCTGCGTTCCGGAAAACCCATAGACCGGCTTTTCATCCAGGACCACTGTCAGGACGGGCCGGTGCTGACCATCAAACGGCTGGCCAGGACAAAGGATATCCCGGTCAAATATGTGGAAAAGGAACGGCTGGACCAGCTGTCGGAGACAGGCCGCCATCAGGGGGTCATCGCCTATGCGGCGGCCTATGAGTACGCGCAGGTGGAGGATCTGCTGGAAGCGGCGAAGCAGAAAGGGGAGCCGCCTTTTCTCATTTTGCTGGACGGCATCGAGGATCCCCATAACCTGGGAGCCATCATCCGTACGGCAAACCTGGCCGGCGCCCATGGCGTCATCATTCCCAAGGACAGGGCGGCGGGGCTGACGGCTACCGTTGCCCGTACTTCCGCCGGGGCGCTGAACTATACGCCGGTAGCCCGTGTGACCAACCTGGCAAAGACCATGAAGGAGCTGAAAAAGCAGGGCCTGTGGTTTGTCTGCGCGGACATGGGCGGCACGCCGATGTACGACCTGGATCTGAAAGGCCCCATCGGCCTGGTGATTGGAAATGAAGGGGAGGGCGTCGGCAGGCTGGTAAAAGAAACCTGCGACCTGACGGCCTCCATACCCATGAAAGGGGATATCGATTCGCTGAACGCTTCCGTGGCGGCCGGGGTTCTTTCCTATGAGATCCTGCGGCAGAGGCTGGGAAAATAAATGAAGGCGAATGGATTTCTGGCCGCAGTCTGCTGCGGCCTGCTGGCAGCTTTTCTGATTTCCTGCGCCGGATCCGCCGGGACGGGCCCGGCTCCGCAGGGGCAGGCGCTTTTGGAGACCCGGCCGCTTCCGGAAGCACAATCGTTTTCGGAAACGCAGCCGTCTCCGGAAGCACAGCCGCTTTCAGAATCCCTGCCGCGGGAAGAGAAGCGGCTGCGGTCGCAGTCTCTGCTGCGGGAAGAGAAGCGGCTGCGGTCACAGTCCCCGGGGCAGGAAGAGAAGCGGCTGCGGTCACAGTCCCCGAAGCAGGAAGAGGCGCAGTCCGCAGAAAGCCCTGTCTCCGAAAACGCCGCCTCCGGCAACGCGGCTGCGGAAAACGCGGTTCCCGAAAAAGAGGCTTCAGGAAACGGTGTTTCAGGAATTACAGTTTCAGGAAACGCAGTTTCCGAAAAAACGGTCTCAGGAAACGCCGTCTCTG
This sequence comes from Candidatus Eisenbergiella stercorigallinarum, assembly GCA_019120525.1. Classification (GTDB taxonomy): domain Bacteria; phylum Bacillota; class Clostridia; order Lachnospirales; family Lachnospiraceae; genus Eisenbergiella; species Eisenbergiella stercorigallinarum. Next base: position 2,438 of record DWUW01000202.1, read on the forward strand.
CCAACCGGGTTTCCGCGAAGCTGCTTCTGCGGCCTTCCGGAAAGAATGGAGGCACGGTATCCGGAAACGCCGTATCAGGAAATGGGGTATCCGGAAACACCGTTTCCGGGAACCACGTTTCAGGAAATAATATTTCAGAAAATACAGTTTCAGGAAACACAGTTTCCGGGAATATGGTCTCCGACAACACCCTCTCCGGGAACGCGGTATCCGGAAATGCCATATCCGGAAACGCCGTCTCTGCCAACCGGGTCTCAGGGAACCGGCTTTCAGGAAGCAAAGTCTCCGGGAACCGGGTTTCCGGGAATCAGATTTCCGGAAACAACGTCTCCAAAAGCAGCGCTTCCGGGCGCGAAGGATCGGAAAACGGCCCGGGAGGGCCGGCGGTGGAGCGGCGTGTCACCCTTGCGGACAGGCAGAAGCTCATGAGCTCCCATAAACAGACCCTGCGGGCCAATGAGGCGGACAGGAAGACCATTTCGGGAAACGACATTGATTTTTCCGGGATCCGGATCGCCTGTCTGGGCGACAGCATTACCCAGGCGGCGAACCTGGACAGCCTGGAGGATTATCAGTCCTTTGCCTGGCCGAATGTGATGAAGGAGGCGCTGGGAGCGGAGGAAGCCGTGAATCTGGGCATCGGCGGCTCCTCCATCGGACGGTACTGGTCGGATCCTTTTGTGGAGCGTTACCGGCAGATCCCGGAGGATGTGGATCTGATCCTGGTCATGGGCGGGACGAACGATGAATTCTGCGCAAGCTTCGTGGAGTTTGGAAATACGAAGGAGCGCGCGCCGCGCACGTTCTGGGGAGAT
>DWUW01000203.1 GCA_019120525.1 Candidatus Eisenbergiella stercorigallinarum
GCTCCCGGCGGCGAACCGGGAGACGGCGTTCTGGATCCCGGCCGCGCTGAAGGAAAACACCAGGGAGATTACGGGGCCGATGAGCTGATAGATCCCGATATTTTCCTCACCGAACAGGCGGGAAAGAAAGATCCGGTAAAAAAAACCGACCAGGCGGCTGATCAGCCCTGTGACGGTCAGGATAAGGGTACCGGCGATAAAGGGATTTTGCAGCCTTTTTGCTACGGAAGAAGGGAAAAGGCGGGTTTTGGGAGAATTCAGCATGATATTACCGGGAATCGCTTTTTGGTAAATATATGCAGCGGCGGCGGTTGACAGAACGCAGGGGCAATGGTATAGTAACTTCTGTAAAACGAAGTAAAACAGTAGGAATTAAACGCGGTATGGATCTGCGGACGGAGCCGCGTTTTCGGGATAAGGAAAGAAAAGGAGAAAACAGATGAAATCACAGATCTATCTGGACAATGCGGCGACCACCCGGACTGCGCCGGAGGTAGTGGAGGCCATGCTTCCGTATTTTTCTGAGCATTACGGAAATCCCAGCAGCATCTATTCCCTCGGGACGGAAAGCAAGAAGGCGGTCAGCCAGGTCCAGGAGGCCATTGCTGAAAGCCTGGGAGCCGCGAACAATGAGATTTATTTTACCGCGGGAGGGACGGAAAGCGATAACTGGGCCATCAAAGCGACCGCGGAGGCGTACGCGCAGAAGGGAAAGCATATTATCACTTCCGCCATCGAGCATCACGCGGTGCTGCATACCTGCGAATATCTGGAGAAAAGAGGATTTGAGGTCACTTATGTGGGCGTGGATGAGAACGGCATCCTGAAGCTGGACGAGCTGGAGCGGGCCATCCGTCCGGATACCATTCTCATTTCCGTCATGTTTGCCAATAACGAGATCGGAACCATCCAGCCTGTAAAGGAGATCGGCCGGATCGCGAAGGAGCATGGGATCCTGTTCCATACGGATGCGGTGCAGGCCTATGGACAGCTCCCCATCGACGTGGACGAGTATCAGATCGATATGCTCAGCGCCAGCGCCCATAAGCTGAACGGGCCGAAGGGGATCGGTTTTTTGTATATCCGCAAAGGGCTGAAGACCCGTTCCTTTATCCATGGCGGCGCGCAGGAGAGGAACCGCCGCGCCGGGACGGAAAACGTTCCCGGCATCGTGGGCCTGGGAGCCGCCAGCAGGCGCGCCTTTGCCCGGATGGAGGAAAAGACGGCAAAGGAAACGGAGCTTCGGGATTACCTGATCCGCCGGATCGAGGAGGAAGTCCCCTACTGCCGTCTCAACGGCGACCGTACGCGCAGGCTTCCCAATAACGTGAATTTCAGCTTCCGGTTCGTGGAAGGGGAATCCCTTCTCATCATGCTGGATATGAGAGGCATCTGCGCTTCCAGCGGCTCCGCCTGCACCTCGGGCTCCCTGGATCCCTCCCATGTGCTTCTGGCCATCGGCCTTCCCCATGAGATCGCCCACGGCTCCCTCAGGATGACGCTGAGTGAGGAGACGACAAAGGAGGAGCTGGATACCACGGTGGAGGCCATAAAAGAGATTGTGGAGAGACTCAGGAATATGTCCCCTCTGTATGAGGACTTCATAAAAAAACAGAAATGAGAGATGCTGCCGGCATTTTGCCGGCCGGAAAGAAAAAGAGGTAGAATATGTACAGCGAAAAGGTAATGGATCATTTTGAGCATCCCAGAAATGTGGGAGAAATAGAGAACGCCAGCGGCGTGGGAACGGTTGGAAACGCGAAGTGCGGGGATATCATGAGAATTTTCCTGGATATCGACGACGACGGCATCATCCGCGACGTGAAATTCAAGACCTTCGGCTGCGGGGCGGCCGTGGCGACCAGCAGCATGGCGACGGAGCTGGTGAAGGGAAAGACGGTGAAAGAGGCCATGCAGGTGACGAATAAGGCGGTGATGGAGGCGTTAGACGGCCTTCCGCCGGTAAAGGTGCACTGCTCCCTGCTGGCGGAGGAGGCGATCCATGCGGCGCTCTGGGACTACGCGCAGAAGAAGGGCATCGTGATCGAGGGGCTGGAAAAGCCCAAATCCGACATCCATGAGGGTGAAGAGCAGGAAGAGGAAGAATACTGATATGGGCCGGAAGGTGATCGTGGGAATGTCCGGAGGGGTGGATTCCTCCGTGGCGGCCCTGCTGTTGAAGGAACAGGGCTATGAGGTGATCGGCGTCACCATGCAGATCTGGCAGGAGGGACGGAGCGGGGCACAGGAGAACTGTGCCTGTTCCGCGTTTCAGGAGCAGCAGGGAACCCGTTCCGCATTTCGAAAGCAGCAGGGCGCCTGTTCGGTTTTCCGGGACCGGAAGGGCGCGGACGACGGAAGAGAGGATACGGGCTGCTGCGGCCTGAGCGCAGTGGAGGACGCCAGGAGGGTGGCGGATCATCTGGGCATTCCCTATTACGTGATGAATTTCAAAAAAGAGTTCCGTCAGCATGTGATGGATTATTTCGTGGAGGAATATCTGCGCGGAAGGACGCCGAACCCTTGCATCGCCTGCAACCGGTATGTGAAGTGGGAGGCCCTTCTGGACAAAAGTCTGGCCATCGGGGCCGATTACATCGCGACCGGCCACTATGCCCGCATCGACCGGCTGGGAAACGGCCGCTACTGCATCCGCAATTCGGTGACGGCCGCGAAGGATCAGACCTATGCCCTTTACGCGCTGACCCAGGATCAGCTCGCCCACACGCTGATGCCTGTGGGAGCCTACACCAAGGAGCAGATCCGTCAGATGGCGCTAGACGCCGGGCTTCCCGTCGCCCATAAAAAGGACAGTCAGGAGATCTGCTTTATCCCGGACCATGACTACGCGTCCTTCATCGAACGGGAGCGGGGCGGACAGGTCCCGGGGCCGGGAAATTTCGTTTCCGTATCGGGAGAGGTGCTGGGCCGCCATAAGGGAATCACCCATTATACGGTGGGACAGAGGAAGGGCCTGAACCTGTCCATGGGCCGTCCCGTATTCGTGACCGCCATCCGTCCGGAGACCAACGAAGTGGTGATCGGGGAGGCAGGGGATGTGTTCACGGACCATCTGACCTGCAGCGGCCTGAATTTTATGGCCATCCCGGATCTGAAAGAGCCGCGCCGCGCGGCTGCCAAGATCCGCTACGCCCACGCGGGAGCGCCCTGTCTGATGGAGCGCATCGGCCCGGACCGCCTGCGCGTAACCTTCGATGAGCCCGTCCGCGCGGTGACTCCCGGTCAGGCCGTGGTGTTCTATGACGGAGAGTATGTGCTTGGCGGAGGGACGATCGAGAGATATTCCTGAAATAGCGGAAGGCCCCGTTTCCAACGAGGCCTTCACTTTGTTTTTATGAAGTTTCTTTCTCAGAACTGCAACGCATAATTTCTGA
>DWUW01000204.1 GCA_019120525.1 Candidatus Eisenbergiella stercorigallinarum
TTTTCCTCATTGGGGTTCTTCCCCTGGAAGTTGGCGTAGATCACCGTCTCGTCCCCGTCCTGGACGGCATACCACTTATATACGGAAGCCTCGGGCTCCCAGGAGCATTCATACACCTCTCCCTTTACACAGGCTTCCAGGCTGTCCGCTTCATAGAGCATCTTATCGTTCAGATAGACCGCCCCTGTGTGCTTGCTCCTTCCCGCGAAATACCAGTCGCCGTACACATAGGTGGTGTAGGGATTGTAATCCCCGAACAGGCCGTTCCCGATCCGGCATACCCATACATTCCCCTCATAAGGCGTCCAGCTCTTCACCTCCTCCGCGCCGGTGATCACCGCGCCAAGCGGCTGCATGCTGCGGTAGGTGATCCTTGCGTCCGGCGTCCCGGCGTTCACCGGGTTCACGTACTCCCGGTATACGCCCGGAGCCACCAGGACCTCGTCCCCCGGCACGGCGATGCGCGCCGCGTCATTGATGTGCCGGAAGGGACGCTCCTTGCTTCCGTTTCCATCCCGGAAAGCGGCTGCGTCAACATAAATCTGCATCTTCTTTTCCCCCATTTCCTTTGATGATTTATCACTGCCGTCCGGGAAAGGACGGCCCGTGACACGCTTTTGAAAAGCAATCTGCAAGGATATAATATCCCATCTGAAAACAGGGGTCAAGATGGTTTTTACAGCCTGTGCCGGCAGTTTTTTTCAGTGGTTTTAAGCCTGTATCAGTAAGGCCCGTACTGGATCGCCACGCAGAACATCAGGGCGGCGACCACCAGCACGGCCACCGCCGCGATCAGCTTCCAGGTCCAGCGGTACCATTTGCTCAAAGGAAGGTTGATGGCGCTGGTGGTGAGAAGGATCATGGTGGAGGTGGGGTAAAACATGTTTGTGAAGCTGTCTCCGAACATGGAGGCCTGTACGATGGTCTGGGAGGTAAGCCCGATCATGTTCCCCAGCGGGACCAGCATGGGAAGAAGCAGAAACGCCTTGGTGGAGGCGCTTCCCACCGCGAATTCCATCAGCATGGTGATGCCGAGGATCACCAGGATGGCCAGATAGGGACTCATGCCCTCTATGGCCTGATGGGCCTCATACAGCAGGGTATCCATGATCTTTCCTTCCACGATGATCTGCCGGATCCCCATCACCAGAAAGATCACGATCACGCCGGAGGCGGTTTTTTTCATTCCCTTGAAAAATTCCTTCCAGATAAAGGCGCTTTCCGCATAGCCCGCCGCATGCGCGCCCGCCAGGATCCCGCCGCACAGGCAGAGCATCATAAAGGGCATGGTAACGCCGTTCAGCGCCTGTACGAAAATGGACAGGACGGAAAAGGCGACGGACAGCAGAATGGAGCCGCAGAAGATCCAGGCCGCCCTGCGCACCTTTTTATCGCCCAGAATGGCGGTGTCTATCTTCTCGGGAAACATGCCCCGGATGGTCCGGTCCGTCTCTCTGGAAATGGACGCCTCCGGATTCTTTTCAATCTTTCGGGCATAATTTCTTAAAAATACGATCAGGATCCCATAGACGATAAAAAACAGGATGAGCCTCAGCCAGAGGCCGGAATACATGGGAAGCTGGGCGACCGTCTGGGGGATTCCCACCGTAAAGGGATTGGTGGTGGAGCAGGCAAAGCCGAAGCCGATGGGCAGAACGCTCATTCCCATCGCCATCAGGGAATCCCAGCCCAAGGCGAAGCAGAGTCCCAGGGCAAGCGGCAGGATCACCGCCGCCTGGTCATAAAAGGACAGGGTGGATCCCATCGCCATCAGCACGAAAACCATCACGTTCAGGATCAGAAACCTCTTTTCTCCAAAACGGTCGATGATGGCGGTGACCAGATACAGAAGGATCTTTGAATCATCCAGAAGGACGAACACGCCGCCCATGACCAGCAGAAACAGCATGACCACGACGACGCTGACCGCGCCCGGATCCAGGAACGCTTCAAAGGGCGCGGTGATCCACCTCCATACGGGCAGCTTTTCTCCTTCTATGTAGCGGAAGGAATTTTCCACGATCTCCTCCCTGCCGTCCACGGTCACTCTTTCGTAGCTGCCCTGGGGGATCAGCTGCGTGGCGATTCCCGCTGCAATGATCAGGATGACGATGAACAGCGCCTTTTTCAGGATCAGCGTCTGGTTCATCTTCACATCTCTCAGGCTTCTTTTTTCTTCCATACTCTCCTCTCATTCCGGGAAGGGCGCTCTTTTGGCGCGGCTTCCCATTCTGTTCCGTCGCTGCTTTCCGCATTACACGACGCCTTTCGCTCATTCGTCGCTTTCCGTGGGAACCGGCTTCGCGTCCGCCGGGATGTCGCATACATAGGTTTCTCCGCCAAGCCGCCTGTCATATTCCTGTCTCGCCTGTTTCAGAAGCTTTGGATCCTCCAGCAGGTCCACGGCGCTTCCGGCGATCACCTTCGCCGCGTACAGCATCCCCTTATGGGCGACGGCGCTCTTTCCCTGCGCCGTGCGCTGCCAGGAATGGCTGGGCGTGCCCGCGGCCATGGTGGCCGCCATGATTTGCGAGGTGGGGCAGTTCCAGCTCACGTCTCCCACATCGCTGGAGCTGGACAGGCACATGTTCAGACGGAAGTTGGGAACCGGGAAATCATAGATCTCCCTTCCGGCTGCCAGCTTCGCGATCCCCGCCGCCTTTTCTCCCAGCTTCGCCGCCATGTCGGAAAGAAGGGTGGACGGCGCTTCCAGCGCGTTTACGAAAGTCTTCGCATATTCCCTTTCTTCCTGCGTATAGACCGGCAGCGGCGCTTCCTGTAGATTGCGGGCCATCACATCGGAAAGCACGTCGTTGGGGATCACATTGGCCGTGGAATTGATCATGCGGATATCCACTGAAGTCCCTGTCATCAGCGCGGCTCCCCGGGCGATATCGTCCACCCTCTCCTTCAGCTCTCTCACCTGAGAAAGCCTGGGGGCGCGGATATAATAGGAATTTTCCGCCTCCGGCTGAACCACGTTGGGCGATTTCCCGCCCGCGTTCACGATGGCGTAATGGATCCTCGCTTCCGGAATGATATGCTCCCGCAAAAACTGCGTTCCGATATTCATCAGCTCCGCCGCGTCCAGGGCGCTTCTTCCCAGCTGCGGACAGGCCGCCGCGTGGGCCGCCCGCCCCGTGAAATGATAATGCACCTTAAAGACCGCCAGCGTGCTGACGCTGTTCGCCGCGTTGATATCTCCCGGATGCCAGGTCAGGGCCGCGTCCAGGCCGTCAAAGACGCCCTCTCTTGCCATGAATGCCTTGCCGGAACCGCCCTCCTCTCCCGGGCAGCCGTAGTAGATCACGGTCCCTTCCTTCCCGTTTTCCTGCAGATAATCCTTGACCGCCACAGCGGCGGCAAGGGAACCAGCGCCAAGCAGGTTATGGCCGCAGCCGTGGCCCTTTTCGCCCGTTGGCTTCGGCTGCGCCGCATCCGCTTCCTGGGACATGGCGTAAAGGGCGTCGTATTCTCCCAAAATGCCGATGACGGGATGCCCCGATCCGAACCGTCCCAGGAAGGCCGTCTCCATCCCGGCCAGCGGACGGGTCACGGCAAAGCCTTCCTTTTCCAGAAGACCGCAGAGCAGATCCGCCGCGAAATACTCCTCAAAGGAGGTCTCCGGATGCTCCCAGATCCGGTCCGCCGCGTCAAAATACTGCTGCTTTTTTCTTTCCAGCGCTTCAAACATCTGTTTTTTGTCCATTGTTTTCATCCTTTCTTTCCTGTCGTTTTCTGTGGTATAATGATTGCGCACAGCGCAATCCGGCACGATTCTATCGTGCCGCCCCGCTTCGCGGGGATGATACCTAACCCACGGCTTGAGAAGAAAATGACGCCTGCGGCGTCGCTTTCTCCTCTGCGCTCGTGGTATCATTCTGTCATCATCTGAAAATATTTGCACCAAGGGAGCAGGGACCCGGAAGGGGGCCGCATGCCGCATCCTTCCGCCGTATCCCCCGCTCCGGAATGGGGTTTGTGATGAAGATTGCCGTATTTACGCCGAAAACCTATCGGGCAGCCTTTGAGGAGGCCATCCGGGGGCTGAACCGCCGGGACTGTTTTTTCTGTCTGGAATATTCCGATTTCTATGAGATCGCGTCCCTTTACCGGAAATATGAAAAGCAGATCGACGGGATCCTTTTCTCCGGGGCGCTTCCGGAAAATTATTTTCACAGCCGCTTCCCGTCCGCCCGGCTTCCCGTCTGCAGCATGCGGCACAGCAGGCTTCTGACCGCCCTGGCCCTGCTGCGCTTTTCCCGGGAATGCCCGCAGATCCCTCTGACGAAGGTTTTCTGCGACGGGATCGCCAATGTTACCGACCGGAAGCTCTACGAGGATTGTCTCGGGACGGCGTACATGCCCCGCTGCCTCACCACCTGGCACTATACCGACCACATGCTGGAGCAGCTGTCGGAGGAGATCCTGCGCCTGTACGAGACCGGGGAGATCTCCCACGGCTTTTTCACCATCAGCAGCCTGTACGAGCAGGCTGCTTCCAGAGGCTTTCCCTGTACGCACATCGCCCTGCTTCCTGAAAATATCAGGGAAGGCCTGAGCCGGATCCTCGCCCTGACGGAGAACCGGAAAAAGACGGAAAATATGGCCCTGACCATGATTCTGGACTATGCCGGGAAGGGCGGACCGGATTATAACGAAAGGGAATACCGGGAGGCGACGCTGAAAAAGCTCCTGGTGGACTATAAAAGGGAAAAGCAGCTTTCCGGGCTTTCCATTGAATCCTCAAACGGCCGTCTGGAGCTGAACCTTTCCGCCCCCTGCGATCCCGCAGAGCCCTGGCAGCCGCTCCTGGACTGCCTTGGAAGGATCCGGGAAGCCTATCCGGCAGCCCTGAACGCCGGCATCGGCATCGGACAGCAGCCCTTTTCGGCCCGCGGCGACGCGCTGTCGGCCCTTTCCTTTGCGGAGGACTTCTCCGATTCCTGCTGCTTCTGCCTGCAGGACGGGACGCTCACCGGCCCCCTGCTTTCGGACTGCTGCCTGACGATCCACACCAACCTTCTGGGACTGTCCGCCAATCTCGCCTCCGAGCTGTCCGTCTCTCCCATGAATTACGTGCGGACCATCACGCTTTTGGAGGGGATGCAGGCACAGGAAGCCGCTTCTGCTGCCGTCACCTCCGAGCTTCTTGCCCGGTATCTCCATGTGACGGTACGAAGCGCCAACCGGATCCTCTCCGCCCTGGCGAAAAGGAAGATCATCCGGGAGCGCTCCCTTTCCTCTCCCGCGCCCGGGAAGGGACGGCCCGTGCGCTTCTATGAGCTGTCGGACAGCCCGCATATTTAGCGGAAGATGGCTCAGGGCCGGATCCGGTTTGTCTGGCCGGACTTTTCTTTTGTGTGGCGGGATTGTTTCTGTATTTAAAGACATAATTTATCTGCGTCTTTAAATGAATATAGCATATTCTATAAGAAACTGCAAGGCCGGGAAGATCCGGAATGGCGCTCCGGTACGGTGAAAAGCAGCGGCTGCACCATTCGCGCCGTTCCGGCAGGCATTTTCCGCCGTTCTTGGCACACGCTCCATTTTATGGTAAACTTGCAGACATCGGAGCCGCCGACGGTTCCGAAACAGAATATGAGTTTCTCCGAAAGAAAAAAGACGAGGAATCCTGAAAGGAATACAAACATGGAAAAGAATGCGGTTTTTCCGGAAGCCCCGGAATATATCCCCATAACAGATCTTTCCGCGCCGGAGCTGGACGTTTACGCCAGGCTTTCCGAAACGGAGCTTCTGCGCTTTTACGAACCGGATCGTGGATTGTTCCTCGCGGAGAGCCCCAAAGTGATCGAGCGCGCCCTGGCTTCCGGCTGCAGGCCGGTCTCCATGCTGTGCGAGGAAAAGCAGAAGGAGGAGGCAGGAAGGCTTACTGCCGGATGGCGGATTCCCATCTATACGGCTCCGTTTGACGTGCTGACCCGCCTGACCGGCTTCGCGCTCACCCGCGGCATGCTCTGCACCATGCGCCGCCCGGAGCCTCTCTGCGTGGAGCAGGTCTGCCGGAACGCCCGCAGAGTCGCCGTCCTGGAGCAGATCATGAATCCCACCAACGTGGGCGCGATCTTCCGTTCCGCGGCGGCGCTTTCCATGGACGCCGTGCTTCTCACCCACGGCTGCAGCGATCCCCTTTACCGGCGCTCCATCCGGGTCAGCATGGGCACGGTCTTTCAGATCCCCTGGGCGTTTTTACCGCAGAAGGCAGAAGCGGTCCGGCCGGAGAACCGAACGGACTGGCCGGAAGGCGGGCTGCGGCTTCTGCGCAGGCTGGGCTTTCGGACCGTGGCGATGGCGCTGCGGGAGGATTCCCTCTCCATCGACGACCCGCGCCTTTTGGCGGAAGAAAAACTGGCTATTGTGCTGGGAAGCGAAGGGGACGGCCTTTCCGACACCACCATCGCGGCCTGCGACTATACGGTGCGCATCCCCATGTCCCACGGCGTGGACTCCCTGAACGTGGCCGCTGCCAGCGCGGTGGCCTTCTGGCAGCTGGGACATGGGGGAAAGTCCGGCGGCTGATCGGGGCAGGGGCTTCCGGATCCGGTCTTCCACCTGTTTTGCTGCAGCGTCTGTCGCACCCATCCTTCCATCTCATCCAACAGACTGTTATCCCAGAGCGTCAGCTTTTTCTCGCACTTTCGGAGGATTGCGTGCAGCCGGGCGATCGTTTCTCCCATTTTTTCCGCCGCTCCGGGGTCCCGGATATCTGTCAGGCTGTTTCCGGGAAGCCTTCCATCTTTTCCCCGGGGATCCAGTTCCCGGTGTTGCTGACCGTCAGCGTCAGACAGCCCTTCTCCATGCTGCCCTCCAGCAGGATCCGTCCGCCGTTTTCCGACGCTTCCACGCCGTGCACCACCGCGTTTTCCACAAGGGGCTGCAGGATCATCTTGGGGATCTGATATTCCATCATTTCCTCCGGAATGCGGATCTCATAATCCAGCTTCCCGCCGAAGCGCATCTTGTGGATATAAAAATAATTTCTGACCAGCCGGACTTCCTCCTTCAGAGGCACCTCATCCGCAACCGTCACGCTGTAGCGGAAGATCTTTCCCAGCGCGTCCAGCATCCGGTAGGATTTCCATGCATCCTCCTCCACCGTGCAGCCCTTGATCACCTCGATCGTGTTGAACAGGAAATGGGGATTGATCTGGGCATAGAGATATTTCAGCTCCGCCGTCTTTTTCGCCATCTCGGCTTCATACAGCCGCATCGTGGTATGGACCAGACGATGGGTGATCT
>DWUW01000205.1 GCA_019120525.1 Candidatus Eisenbergiella stercorigallinarum
CCCCTCCTCTGTCTGCGTTTCGCCCTCTTCGGAGGAGGGCTGTCCGATCAGATCCAGGTTCCTTTCATATACGTTTGCCAGATTGAAGGTTTCCCGGAAGATCAGGTCCGTCTGGCCGTCGATGGAGATCTGCACCCGGTTCACGCTGGTGAGCTCCACCAGGGAGTTGGTGATGGAATAGATCACAACCTCCGGCGTCACGTTATAGATCTGGGTCAGGAAGGTCTCGTCGAAATTCACGTAACAGATCCCGTCCCGCACTGTCACGCCGATCACCCGGGTATTGGGATTGATGGTGGGAAAGGCCTGATCCGTATCGGGCCCTTTTACCAGGCAGTCCACCACCAGCCGTTCCACGGAGATATTGCTGTTGTATTCCAGCGTCCTGGTGGTTTCCACCAGCCTGTCCCCGGCTTTGTTGGCAAAGTACAGCTTCAGCGTCACCATCTCATAGGGATTGATGGCGTCTCCCGCGTTGTCCAGGAAGGTATCCGCCGTCATCGGCCCTACGGACGCGCCGGAGGCGTCCATCAGGGTCTGCCCGCCCACGGTCATCAGCACATGGTTGATCCCTTCCGTCTGGAGCAGGGTCTTTACCAGGGACGCCCGTACCAGGACCTCTGTGGTGGCAGACAGCTTCCGATAGGCTTCGTCCATATCCAGGTTCAGCTGCCCCTCCTCCACCCGGTAGCCGTTGATCTGAAAGGAGACGCCGGCGGAGGTCTTCAGGGAAACGTCCTCCGGCGTTTCCTGCAGGGCGGAAAGCAGCGCGCTGATCTGCTCATCCTGCGTCAGATCCTCCGGGAGGTAAACGGTTTCAGAAGAGACCGCCGTTTCTTCCCGGTTCAGATAATAAATTTCATAGGGCTTTCCCTCTTCCTGTTCCTTCCCGGCTGTGCAGGCGCAGAGGGGAAGAAGAAGGAGGAAAAAAACAAAGGGAACGGCCCGGATCTTTTTTTTCCTAAAAAATAACATTCCTGTGTATCACTCTCCTGTTTACTTCGTTCCGGTTTCCTGCTTGACATAGGTGAGCGGGATCTTTACCGTGAAGCAGGTACCCTCGCCCTCCACGCTGCTGACCCGGATGGAGCCTCTGTGCAGAAGGACGGCGTTCCTCGCGATCGCAAGGCCCAGCCCCGTCCCGCCGATCTGCCTGGAATGGGATTTATCCACCCGGTAAAACCGTTCGAAAATATGATCGTAATCGGCCTCCGGGATACCGATGCCGGAATCGGAGATCTCCACCGTAAAGGACTGATGGTCCGCGTCCAGAAGCACCTTCACCCAGCCGTGTTCCTTGTTGTATTTGATGGCGTTTTCCACCAGATTGGTGAAAACCTGCGTGATCTTTACCTCGTCTACCTCCGCGGTGACGGGCCGGATGCTCTCAAAGACCACCTCGATGTCCCTTGTCCTTGCAATGGGGCGCAGGCGCTTGAGGACCAGCTCGATCAGCTCATTGATATCCACGGCCTCGATGGAAAGCTGGGCCGCGGTCTTATCCATCTTCACCAGAGAAAGCAGGTCGTTGATGATCTTGTTTTCCCGGCCGATCTCCGCGGTGATGTCCTGCATGAATTCCTGATACAGCTCGATGGGCGCGCCCTCCATCTGCATCAGGGAATCCGCAAGCACCTTCATGGAGGTAAGCGGCGTTTTCAGTTCGTGGGATACGTTCGCCACGAACTCCTGCCTGGAATCATCGATCACCTTCATCCGGGACAGAAGCTGGTTGAAGGCGTCCACGATCTGCTCTGTCTCCCGGTAATCCTTCACGCTGATGGGCTCGTCCGTAAAACCGTCCCGGATCTCGTTGACGGCCTGGGTGACCCGGTTGAAGGGGCGGATCAGGATATAGGAAATGCCCACGGCAATGCCGAAGATGAAAATGACCATCACGATCTCGATGATCAGGGCGTTTCGGTTCATGATCTCCATGGTGGTGCGGATGCTTTCCGTAGAAACGCTCGCGAGGAGCACGCCCTGTACGGCGGTATCCGCCGTTCGGGCCGTATCCGCGGAAGCGGCCGCGCTGGATACCGAATCCATGATGGGGATCGTCATCTCGATATAGCCGCCCTTACGTTCATAATTGGTCGTATTCTGGCCCTTGAAGCAGCGGATCACTTCCTCTGAAATGATGGTTTTCCCCTCGCTGATCCCGTAGGTATCCTTTACCACATGGAAGCTGTTGTTGATGATGAGCACGCGCCCGTCGTAAAGAGTGGATATCTGCTCCAGCTCCGCGTTGATCGCCGCGTTGGAGGTATCCTGCAGATAGTTGTTCGCCAGAAGATGGTTCGCTATGATCGAAAACTGCGCCTGCGTATCGGAAATGCGCAGGGAAACCGCCCGTTCCTCATAGCTCTGAAGAATGCCGATGCGCATCACGAAGCTGGGAATAACGCCCATCGCAAGCATCAGCAGAAACATATAGATTTTTACGCTCCGCAGAGCGGGAAATTTTATAAGAAGCGCCTTCAGCCTTTCAAGCATATCCTTTCCCAATCTGAAGCGCTTTCACGCTTCCCGGGGTTCCGCGCGGCGGCCTGTTAGCCGCCCGATGCGGGAAAATGTATCAGTTTCTGAAAAAGTAGCCGACTCCCCATTTGGTATGCACATATTTCGGCTCGCTCGGATTGCTTTCGATCTTTTCCCGAAGCCGGCGGATGTGCACGTCAACGGTGCGCACGTCTCCCGGATAATCGGTTCCCCATACCAGCTTCAGGAGATTTTCCCGGCTGTATACCTTGTTGGGATTCAGCGCGAGAAGCTCAAGCAGATCGAACTCCCTGGCGGTCAGGTTCACCTCCCTGCCGGAGATGGAAACCCGCCTGCTGTCGCAGTCCAGCTTCAGCTCCCCGCTCACCACCGTTTTCGGCGCGGCGGCAGCCTTCTCCCTGCCGGACGTCCGGCGCATGATCGCCTTGATCCTTGCCTTTACCTCCAGAATGTTAAAGGGCTTCGTAATATAATCATCGGCGCCGTATTCCAGCCCCATGATCTTATCCATGTCGTTGTCCTTCGCTGTCAGCATGATGATCGGCACGTTGGAAAATTCGCGGATCTGCTGGCAGACCTCAAGGCCGGTCAGCTTCGGCAGCATGATGTCCAGAAGAATGATGTCAAAATCCGTTTTTTTCGCCGCCTCAAGGGCTTCCTCTCCGTCATAGGCGCAGGTGACCTCCATGTCGTCCTGCTCCAGGCTGAAACGGATGCCTTTTACGATCAGCTTTTCATCGTCCACAACCAGAACCTTTTTCGCCATTTTCAACTCTCTCCCCGCCGCCCTCAGGCGGCCGTCTATACGGTGATCCTGTCCTTCAGCTTCGCGAAGCTGCCTTCCTTGATCCCGCTCACGTTCATAATATCCTCAATCGACTGAAAACCGCCCTGCTCATCGCGGTAAGCCACGATGGCCTCCGCCCTGGTCTGCCCGATCCCGGGCAGGGTCATCAGCTCCTCCAGGGTGGCGGTATTGATATTCACAAGGCCGCTTCCGGCCTCTTCGCTTCCTGCCGCAGAGCCCGCTCCGGAAATGCCGGAGGAAAAAATACCGGACGAAGCCGTCTGCCGGGAAAGCCCTTTTGCTTCCTCCAGCGTGGGCACCACGATCTGCAGCCCGTCGGATAAAAGCGCCGCCTGATTGAGCAGGCTTTCCGCCGCGTCCTCCGAAAGCCCTCCGGCAGCCTCCACCGCGTCGCAGACCCGGCTTCCTTCCGGGAAGGTGTAGACACCGGGACGGTTTACCGCTCCGCAGATATGCACCATCCAGACGGCAGGCTCCGATTCCGCTTCCTCCGTTTTGGACTGTACGCCCGCCGCGTCCGCAGGCCCCGACGTTTCCGTTTCGCCGCTTATTGGCGCAGGTTCCGATGTTTCCGCTTCGCCGTTTACCGGCGCAAGCTCCACGATCTCATCGCGGCCGCAGCCGCCGAATAATAAAAGAAATACCAGTACCAGGACCGGTACCGGAATTTTTCTGCAACCATATGACATTTTTACTCCTTTCCGCACGCCGTGCGAAAAGGCCCCCGTATGCCGCTGCATTTTCATTGTAATAGAAAAGGAGGGGTTTGACAAGATGTTTCTTCCGGTGAAAAATAGAGAAAAAAAGAATGAACCATCCGCGCCCAGAGCGCCTCTTATAAACAGGTGCACCGAAAAAGACGGCCGAAAGAGCCGCCTGCCAAAAGACGGCAGGTACGGCCGCATATCATATGCCGCGGACGCGGCGGGAGGAGAAAACCCTTGAGCGAAATGGAACTGGTAAGACAGCTGCAGGCGGGAAGCCGGACGGCTTTTGATCAGATTTACGAAAGATATCACGTGCAGGCCTTCCGGACGGCGGCCTTTCTGACGGGAAGCCGGGCGGACGCGGAGGACGTGGTGCAGGAGACCTTCGTGCAGGTCTGGCTGCACGCGGGGAAGCTGAAGGAGCCGGCCGGTTTTAAGAGCTGGTTCTACCGGATCCTGACCCGGCTGGCGTGGAAATGCGGCAGGGATGGCAGGCGCGAGATCCCGGACGAAGAGATCGCCGCGCGCGCGGACCGGGAGCAGGAGGGCGACGGCCTCTCATCTTTCCTGGGAAAGGAAGAACGGGAACGGGTCCGCCGGGCCGTGGAAAGTCTGGACGAAAAGCACCGGGCCATCGTGGTCCTCTACTATTTTAATGATTTTACCACCCCGGAGATCGCCAGGATCACGGGATGCCTGGAGGGAACCGTAAAATCCAGGCTTCATACGGCAAGAAAAAAGCTGGAACGCTGCCTGGCAAAGGAAGAAGCCGGTGGGAAGCTCCTTTGCGCGGTATCGCATGCAAAGTGAAGATTGAAAAATGCGCTCGATAGCGCATGAAACAGGTTGTCGCAGCATCAGCATGGAGGCAGATCATGGAAAGAAGGACGGACGAAAGGATCTCGGAATGGTTCCGCGAAGAGGCGGAGAGGATCAGCGTTCCCGCAGACATGAAAACAGAGATCGACAGACGCATCAGGAATGCGGAAAGGAGAACGGTTATGAAAAAATTCAGCAGAAAAAAGGCGGTACTGATCGCGGCGGCAGTGGCTCTGATCGGTTCCGTGACCGCAGTAGCGGCAGGAAGGGTGGCTTCCATGGAAAGCCATTCCAACCGGAACGATCAGGTGACCGATTACGCGGCCATCGCCGGCGTGGAAGAAAAGGTGGGCTTTGCCTTCCCTTCCCTGGAGGAATTTTCCAACGGCTTTCGCTTCGCCTACGCGCTTCCCGGAGAAAACAGCGATTACGACGAGGATGGAAATGTGCTTTCCTCCTATCAGTCGGTGGACCTGACCTATACCGACGGCGCCCAGGAGATCACCTTCCTGATCTACCCCACCCGCCCTTATGAGGAGGCGGATCCGGAGACTTCTGCCGTAAAGCCCGTCTGGACAGGGCAAAAGGAGGGCGTCAGCCTGACAGTCACCCGGACGGTCTACCGGTTCGTGCCCCCCGATTATGAGCTGACGGAGGAGGACCTTCAGGCACAGGAGGACGGCAGCGTGGTTTTCTCCTACGGAAGCGCGCAGGTGGAGGAGAACGTGGCCTATAACTGCGAGCTGGAGAAGGACGGCTTAACGTATCTGGCCCTGGGCTTTGACCTGGCCATGGAGCCGGAGGAGCTGGCCGAAATGACCGCGCAGCTTGCAACCGCCGGAGAATGACCGCGCAGCTTGCGGCCGCCGGGGAAGGAGCGGATAAAAGGGCAGGCGGAAGATAAAAGAGAATAGCGAAAAACAGGAAGCCGCAGCAGGACGGATGTGGATAACAGATGTCCGGCTGCGGCTTTTGCTGTATAAAAAAGCGTTTCCAAAATGCATCTCGCCAATTTTTTCTGTTAATGATATAATGATTGCGTCTGGCGCAGTCCGGCCTGATGAGGACCGGGCTGCAGCGAAAGGACAGACGGAAGGGAACGGCGCATGAAGCAGCTTTTGGAGGACATCAAAACAGGACAGTTCCGTCAGGCCTACCTCCTTTACGGGCAGGAGGCATATCTGCGGAATCAGTACCGCGACAGGCTGAAGGCCGCCATGGCGGACGAAGGGGATACCATGAATGTTTCCTCCTTCCAGGGAAAGGATATCAATCCGGCCCAGATTATTGACCTGGCGGAGACCATGCCTTTTTTCGCGGAGCGCAGAGTCATCCTCATTCAGGACAGCGGCTGGTTCAAAAAGGGCGGGGACGCGCTGGCGGACTATCTGAAGGCCCCGTCGCCCACCGCCTTCTTTCTTTTCAACGAAGCCGAGACGGACAAAAGAAGCCGCCTGTTCAAAGCGGTGAAGGAGGCCGGCTGCGCGGTGGAGTTCGGCGAACAGGATGAAACCACGCTGAAGCGCTGGATCCTGGGAAGGGTGAAGAAGGAAAGCAAGATGATCTCGCAGGCCGGGCTGGAGCTTTTTTTGCAGAAGACCGGTTCGGACATGGAAAACATTGACAGGGAGCTGGAGAAGCTGTTCTGTTATACTCTGAAAAAGGACGTGATCACGGAGGCGGACATAGAAGCGGTCTGCACGCAGCAGCTGAGCGGGAAGATCTTTGACATGATCGAGGCCGTCGCGGCGGGAAGGCAGAAGGAGGCGCTGGAGCTGTATTATGATCTGCTCGCGCTGAAGGAGCCGCCCATGCGGATCCTCTTTTTGATCGGGAGACAGTTCAGCCTGCTGGTGCAGGTGAAGGAGCTTCGCGCCAAAGGGTATGACAACCGGCGGATCGGCGAGAAAACAGGGCTGCACGGCTTTATCGCCGGAAAATATGTGAACCAGGCTTCCCGGTTTGAGATGGGCAGCCTGAAGGAGGCGCTGGCGGACTGCGTGAAAACGGACGAAGCGGTAAAGAACGGCCGCCTGAACGACAGGCTGGGCGTAGAAGTGCTCATCATCCGCTGCAGCGGCATTTCCGGCAGGAAAACGGAGATAAAGAAAAAATAAGAAAGGACGAAAACAGCCATGAGCAAAATTGATGAAGTAAGGGCGCAGATGGTCGCCGCCATGAAGAATAAGGACAAGGAGCGCAAGGATACCCTTTCCATGCTGCTTGCCGCCCTGAAAAACAGGGCTATCGACAAGCGCGGGGATCTGACCGAAGCGGAAGAAAACGAAGTGATCAAAAAGGAGATCAAACAGACCCAGGAAACCATGGATCTGGCTCCCGCGGACAGAGAAGATATCAGGGAAGAATGCGCAAAGCGCCTTGCCGTGCTGAAGGAGTTCGCTCCCGCGGAAATGAGCGAAGAGGAGATCCGCGCCCAGATCAGCGCGGTCCTTTCTGACCTGGGGATCAGCGAGCCCACGGCAAAGGACAAGGGAAGGATCA
>DWUW01000022.1 GCA_019120525.1 Candidatus Eisenbergiella stercorigallinarum
CCGCCGTACAGACCTGCTACGGAAATCACGCCGAACAGTACGCCCAGCACTGCCATTTCCAGGAAGTTGATGTTGCGGATTCCCTTTACGTTAGCCTCTTCCGCGTACTGATCTGCCTTATGCATCATACCGGAGAAGATCGTAAAGGTAAGGGTTACTACATACTGTCCGAATACAGCGAACGGAACAGCCAGGCCAAGAGCGGTTCCTACGCCGTCTGCTGTAGCCTCCATTCCGAGGGATACAGCGAATACAGTAGCCATGATACCGCCGATGATGGCGTTGGGGGGCTGTGCGCCTCCGATCGGCATACTTCCGATCTGAACCAGCTGGTAAGCGCCGCCTACCACGACACCAAGCTCAAAGTTACCAAGGATAGCTCCGATGATCGGGCAGGTAACGATGGGCTGGTACAGAGATTCCAAAAAGCTGAACTGGTCGATACCCATGATAAAGGCAACTACGAAAACCAGAAGAGCCTGGATAATTGAAATTTCCATATTTGCTCCTTTCCAAATAAACCTGTCAACAGTTATTTGAACAATTTGTCAGTACTTTCTGTCGGCGTGTCCGGAACACGTTTGATCTCCAGCTCTACGCCGAGCTCCTGCAGTTTCTTAAAGCAGGCTACGTCGTCGTCATTGACCGCGACGGAGGTCGCGACCTGACGCTTGCCCTCAGCCATGTGCATGTTGCCGATGTTGACCTTCTTGATCGGCACTCCGCCTTCTACCAGCTTAAGCACATCCTGAGGCGTTTCGCAGATAATTGCAATATGCTGATTTGCAGAAGCCTTGTGGATGATATTGATTGTTTTCTCCAGAGTGAAGAACCGCGTCTGCGCATAGGCCGGCGCTGCCATGTTCATCAGGCTCTGGCGGAATTCATCCTTCGCCACTGCATCATTTGCGACCAAAAGAAGATTCGCGCCTACGACGCCGCACCACTGAGTCGCAACCTGACCATGAATCAGCCGATTGTCAATTCTCGTCAATCGAATATCGGGCATGTCTTTCTCCCCCTTTCTTAAAATATTTCAGCATAACCCGGGCAGGCAAGCCCGCTCCCTCATGCTTTTGTACAAGCGCTTCCCAAATACATCCTATGAGAGGCAGCATATGTTTACGCATACTATTATATCAAATTTCACCAGAAATTAGTTGCACTTTTTACTTTTTCTCTTGCATTTTTAACCAAGAGACCACACAAATGCACATTTTCCATATAAAAAACGAAGTCAGGCCGCAAAATTCCAGGTGTAGGAAAAGATATGAGCGCCGATCACCAGGCCGCTTAAGGACGGATAATTAGCGTAGGTCCGGAAGAATACCCGGTTCCCCACGTTGGACTCCCCGGCGATGGCCCGCCTGGCCGCCGTATAGCAGGATTCGGTCACCGAATCAAGCCCCTGCTCCAGCATCAGGTCAAAACGGCCGGAGGTCACGGGCGAAAACTGGCCGGAGGCCCGGATGACGCTCATGATATCGTTCTGCGCGAACCGGGGATCCCGGATGCGGTTCATCACTACGGCGCCTACGGCCAGCTGGCCCTCCGCTCCCTGATTTCCCGCTTCGCAGTAGATGAGCACCGCCAGAGCCGTCACCTCCTCCTCGGTGGCGCTGTAGGCCCCGTACTGGACGTACTCCAGCTCCGTGGTGCGCACGCCGGTCACGTCTCCCAGGGAAGCCTGAATCTCCGCCGCCTTGGCCGCCTCGATCTGGGCCTCCATCCGCTTCTTCTCCGCGATCAGCTCATCCAGGACCGCCTTCTGGTTCTCCAGCGTGTTGTTCTTGCCGTCCAGATCCGCCTGAGCCTGGGCGATCTCGTTCACATGCTGGCTGATCTGCCCTGAGGTGCTGTCCGCAAGGGCAGATACCTCGTTCTGCTTCTGCGTCACAGAGGCCTGGAGCTCATCCAAGGCCTTCTTCTCTCCCTGCAGCTTCGCCTCCTGCTCCTCGATGGCCTCCTTCTGGGCCACATACTGCTCGAACATGTCTCGGTCATAGGCGGTAATGCTGGCCGCGTAGCCCGCCTGGTTCAGGGCGTCCGCGAAGCTGCCCGAGGTCAGGAGAAGCTCCAGGAACGACGCCTGCGGGTGCTCGTACATGTACTGGATCCGGGCCTTCATGTCCGCGTACTGCTGCTCCTCCACCGCCTTCGCCGCTTCCAGAGCCGCCTGAGCTTCTTCGATCTCCGCCTGCTTGTCCGTGATCTGCTGGTTCAGGTCCTGGATCTCATCCTCCAGGGAAGCGTACTGCCGGTTCAGGTCCGCCAGATAATTTTCCATATTCTCCTTGGCTTCCTGCAGTTTCTGCTTCTTATCCTCCGTCTCGTCGATCTCCTGCTGGGTCTTGTCGATCTCCTGCTGCTGCTCGTCGATCTCCTCCTGGATCTCCTGCACGTCGCTCTCATCCGGCGTCTCAGACGCCAGAACCTTATGGGGCAGATAGGTATAGGAAGAAAGCCCAAGCGCTGCCGCAAGTGCCAGTATCAGAATTCTTCTTATCCTCCTCATTCCCTTAAAGCTCTGTGTCTTTCTCATGATCTCTCCCGCTGTTTCCCGTTTTAAGAAAAGCGGCTGCGGACTGCCTTAACCGCAGCCCGCAGCCGCTTTTTATCTCATTTTTTATTTCCAGTCGTATTTTGTCAGGCGGCCTTCCAGCTTCATGCCCGGAAAACCGTTCTGGCGCAGCGCCTCGTAAAGCACGATCGCCACAGAATTGGACAGATTTAAAGATCGCGTCCCGCCTATCATGGGAATCCGGATGGCCCGCTCTTTATGTTCCAGAAGAAGCTCCTCCGGGATCCCCGCGCTCTCCTTGCCGAACATGAGATAGCAGTCCGGCTCAAACGCCGCCTCCGTATAGAGCTTCTGCCCCTTGGTGGTCGCCATCCAGGGCTTCGCTCCGGGGTTCCGGCGCAGAAAATCCTCATAATTCGTATAGGTCGTCACGTCAAGCTGGGGCCAGTAATCCATCCCCGCCCGCTTCAGATCCTTTTCACTGAGGCGGAAACCCAGGGGCTCGATCAGGTGCAGGCGCGCTCCCACAGCCACGCAGGTCCGGCCGATATTTCCAGTGTTCGCCGGGATCTCCGGCTCCAGCAGCACGATATTAAGCGCCATTACCTCGCTCCCTTTTCGGCCCGCAGTCGCGCCACAAAGTGGCTCAGGCGTCCCAGAGCTTCTTTGAGCTGCTCCAGAGAGTAGGCGTAGGAAATCCGCAGGAACCCTTCGCCGCAGGCTCCGAAGGCTGTGCCCGGCACTACCGCCACCTTCTCCTCCTCCAGGAAACGGGTGGCGAACTCATCGGAGGTCATGCCGAATTCCTTAATGCAGGGAAAGGTATAAAAGGCTCCGTAGGGCTCGAAGCAGGACAGGCCCATCTCCCGGAAGGCGTTCATCAGAAAGCGCCTTCTCTGATCGTAGGACTCCCGCATCATGGCCACGTCGGCGTCGCCGTTTCGCAGGGCGTCCACAGCCGCGTACTGGCTGTTCGTCGGCGCGCACATGATGGCGTACTGGTGAATCTTCGTCATCTGGCCGATGATCTCCGCCGGTCCGCAGGCGTAGCCTAAGCGCCAGCCCGTCATGGCGTAGGCCTTGGAAAAGCCGTTGATCAGGATCGTGCGCTCCCGCATGCCCGGCAGGCTCGCGATGGACACGTGATCGCCCTTGTAGCTCAGCTCAGAATAAATCTCATCCGAAAGCACATAAATGTCTTTTTCAATACAGACCTCGGCGATCTCCTCCAGATCCTTCTTTTCCATGATGGCTCCCGTGGGATTGTTCGGGAAGGGAAGCACCAGGATCTTCGTCTTGTCCGTGATGGCAGAAAGAAGCTCCTGCTTCGTCAGACGGAAGTCATTTTCCGCCTTCAGCTCGATGATCACCGGCACGCCGTCCGCCAGAACCGCGCAGGGCTCGTAGGACACGTAGCTGGGCTGGGGAATCAGCACCTCGTCTCCGGGATTCAGCATGGCGCGGAAGGCCATGTCGATGCCCTCGCTGCCGCCCACGGTGATCAGGACCTCGTCCACCGGATTGTAGCTGGTATGGATGCGCCGCTCCAGATAGCGGACAATCTCCTCCCGCAGCTCCTTTAAGCCTGCGTTGGAAGTGTAAAAGGTACGTCCCTTTTCCAGGGCGTAGATGCCCTCGTCGCGGATGTGCCAGGGCGTATCGAAGTCCGGCTCGCCCACGCCCAGGGAAATGGCGTCCGGCATCTCGCTCACGATGTCGAAAAACTTGCGGATGCCGGAGGGCTGTATCGCGACAACCTTATCAGATAATGGATTTCTCACAGCGTCATCAGCATCCTTTCGTCTTTGGACT
>DWUW01000206.1 GCA_019120525.1 Candidatus Eisenbergiella stercorigallinarum
CCGCAGGACAAAACCTTCCTGGAGGGCGTATACGAGATCCGCGACCTGCAGAACGAGTATTTCATGCACGCAAACTATGATCCGGTGGAATATTTTGCCTACCGGAATAAGATCTATCCGCCGGCGGCTCCGGGAGAGACCTATGAGCCCATGTCCTTAACCTACCAGCCGCTGACCCTGCAGGAAAAGGGGCTGGACAAGCTGGGCGGCATCCGCTATAAGACGAAATGGTATCCCAACGGGGCGACCACTCAGGCCATGTACCTGACCGTCATGCACCGCCCGGACGACAACGGTCTGGACTTCAATTTCGAGCATCAGGTGAAGGCCGTGTCCAGAGAAAAGCTGGAGTATCTGTATTATTATCTCTGCAAAATCATGTTCAAGGGCGCGGAGAATCCGGACCTGCCCATCGGAGATATCATTAAATTAGTATAAGGAGAGAAAAGTCATGTTTGAAAAGCTGGTAGAACTGATCTGTAATTATGTGGAGGTGGAGCCGGAAAACGTGCATCCCGAATCCCGCTTCGTGGAGGATCTGGGCTTTTCCTCCTTTGATTTCATGAGCATGCTGGGAGAAGCGGAAGAGGAGTTCGGCGTGGAGATCGATCCCCAGAAGGCCTCCGGCATCCTTACCGTGCAGGAAGCGGCGGATTATCTGGAAGCGCTCGGAAAGGAAGAGGCATGATGGAGAAGGAAAAATACGCGGGCGAGATTCCCAAGGTGCGTCTGTGCAGCACGATCCGGGAGATCCTCGTCGGAAGCGAGGAAACATACGGTTCCCTGGACGCGGTCCGCTTCAAGGCGGGAAAGGACACGGTGGCCTCCCGCAGCTATACGCAGCTTCGCCATGACAGCGAAAGCTTTTCCCGCGCCCTTTCCGCCCTGCTGCCGGAGCGGACCCATGTGGCGCTGACCGGCCTGACCTCTTACGCCTGGCTGGTGTCCTACTTTGGGATCGTAAACGCGGGCTATGTGGCCGTGCCCCTGGATGTTTCCCTTCCTGCCGAAGAGCTCTGCGAGCTGGTGGACCGTTCCGACGCCGAGGCGCTTGTCCTGGATGAGGTGAGAAAGGACGTGGCGGCCATCGTAAGGAAACGCTGCCCGAAGCTGAAATATCTGATTTCCATGCAGAAGGAGGAGGACGACGAAGCTTCCCTTTCTTTTCCGAAGCTTCTGAAGGAGCATGAGGGCTCCTTCGATCATACCCCTTCGCCGGAGGACCTGTGCACCATCATGTTCACCTCCGGAACCACCGGAAAGAGCAAGGGCGTCATGCTGACCCAGCGGAATCTGGCGGAAAACGCCACCTGCCTGGACATGAAGATCCCTTCCCGGACGGTCATCCTTTCCGTGCTCCCGATCCATCACGCCTACTGCCTGAGCATGGACATCCTGAAGGGAGTTTCTCTGGGAAGCGTGATCTGCATCAACGATTCCCTCCTGCGCGTGGCGAAGAACATCAAGCTGTTTGCCCCCAACATGATCCTGATGGTGCCGCTGATGATCGAAACCATGGCGAAGAAGCTGGAGGACGCGGCGGGGCTTCCGCCCGAGATTGTGAAAAAAGAGGTGTTCGGCGAACAGTTCCACACCATCTGCAGCGGCGGAGCCTACCTGGCACCGGAATATATCGACCTGTTCGCCCGGTACGGCATCACCATCCTGCAGGGCTACGGCATGACCGAATGCGCTCCGGTCATCAGCACCACGGTCAGCTGGAATATCCGGAAGGAATCCGTGGGACAGCTGCTGCCCAACTGCGAGGCCAGAACCGTGGACGGCGAGCTCTGGGTGCGCGGGAGCAGTGTGATGCAGGGCTACTATAAGATGCCCCAGGAAACGGCGGAAACCCTTGTGGACGGGTGGCTGCGGACCGGGGACCTGGGCTATGTGGATGAGGACGGCTTCGTTTATCTGACCGGCCGCAGGAAGAACCTGATCATCACCAAGAACGGAGAAAACGTATCGCCTGAGGAACTGGAGAACCGTCTGGGCAGAAGCCGCCTGATCCAGGAGATCCTTGTCCGGGAAAATAACGGCGTGATCGAGGCGGAGATCTTCCCGGACTACGAATATGCCAAGAAGCAGGGGATCTCGGATATCCGCGCCGCCCTGCAGCAGGAGATCGACGCATATAATAAGGAAGCGGCGGCTTATAAGAAGATCTACGGCCTAAAGGTGAGAGAGATGGAGTTTGAAAAGACGCCGTCGAAGAAGATCAAGAGATATTAAAACGAATGGAATCAAATCAGTCAGACCATTTTCCAGGGCCGGCAGAGCTGCCGGCCCTGAACTGTTGAAAGATGGGAAAATAAAACAGGACGGCATGACGCTCTTTCATGCCGTCCTGTAAAGCGCAATCCCTGCAGTCCGGATACACCGTTTGCCTTAAGCTTCCGCAGCCGCCTCTTCTTCGCCCTCCGCAGGCTCATCGATCGGCGCGTTATGTGCCAGACCGACAGAAACAACTACGGCCTCCGGATCGGTCATCAGATGCACATCCTTATCGGAAGCGATCGGAAGATCCTTTACCTTGATGGAATCGCCCACCTTCATCTCAGCCACATCCACTTCCACCTTTTCAACCAGAGCAGAAGGAAGCGCGCGATAGGAAATCTCGTTCAGGTGCTGCTCCACGATACCTTCCGCCACCTTGTCGTGATTCAGCAGAATGATCTCCGCCACGGAATGGATCATCTCGCCGCTTACCAGAGCCTGAAAATCAATTTCCACAACCTCATTTTTCAGATGATTAATATCTATTTCCTTGATCAGAACGTCCATGTTCTCGCCGTCCACATCGAGCTGGACACGGCTGCCCTTGCCGCTTGTCTTGAGAAAACGCTCCAGCGCATTTCTTTCGATCTTTACGGGAATGGAACCTTCAATCCTCTTGCCGAACACGTTGCCGGTCACATAACCTTCCCTTCTCAGTCTCTTTGCCTTCACATCCATGCTTCTCTTTTCAGCTTTTAAAGTATTC
>DWUW01000023.1 GCA_019120525.1 Candidatus Eisenbergiella stercorigallinarum
GGAGCGCGCCGCCGCGGACGAAAATCTGGTTTACTGGGGCGTGACGGAAACGGAGAG
Source organism: Candidatus Eisenbergiella stercorigallinarum (assembly GCA_019120525.1). Lineage (GTDB taxonomy): Bacteria > Bacillota > Clostridia > Lachnospirales > Lachnospiraceae > Eisenbergiella > Eisenbergiella stercorigallinarum. The sequence continues at coordinate 58 of DWUW01000023.1, forward strand.
CGGGATTGACGGTTTTGTGAGCGTGGATGAGGATACCGATTTCTACATCAATGCGGACGGAAACCCGGTGGTCTGCTTCGGCGAGTATGAGGTAGCCCCCGGCTTCATGGGCATCCAGGAATTTGAGATCGAAAGACCGGCCGAATAAGGCCCGGATCGGATAGGGGAAGGAACTTCCCCTATCCGATCGCGCGATGCGTACAGCTCATGGCATAAATGCCGCTCGCTGTACTTACCTGGCAAATGGCCGTTCATGCATGCATGACGGCCGCGTGCCGGGCTTATCCTTCCCGGATCAGTACATGCTTTCCCTGAAAAGCGATTCCATATCTGCGAATCTTTTCTTCCGGGAACCCTTTCTGCCGCAATCCGGCGGCATAATCTTTTTTTTCAAGCTGTGCCAGAGCGGCCTTTGCCGTATCCTCGAGATCCTTTTCTCGGGCGGGATGAAATACCTTAAATTCAAGGAGGATCGCATCGTCTTTTTGTTCCTTTGGTTCGAGGCAGATGTCATACCGGCCAAAGCCGCTTTCCCTGTTTGAGGTGATATGATAGCGGTCGGAAAGATCCACCAGAAGCCCCAGCACAAAGCCGTGATAAAACCGCTCCGGCTGATTTTTCCCCACATCAAAGAAGCTGAAGGTTTCCAGCGCAATCCGGTTCATGCAGGTGTTCATGGCATCCACATCGCCGACAAGAAGCGCTTTGATAAAATCATTATAGTCGGAGGCGGCAGTGCCGAACCAGCCCGTCACCATTCTGCGGAACATTACGGTCACTTCAAAATTGGTGAGCGCAAGCTCATATTCCTCACGCCATTCCTGTGAAGCGTCCGCAATTGTCCTGTGGCTTCTGACCTTCAGATATCCGGCAGCCAGCATAAGGCTCCAGATAGCCCGTTCATCCTGGTCAAGCTGGCTGTAAACGATCTGTTCATCGATCTCTGTGGTCAGACTGCCGCCCCGCAGAAGAGTTTCAAAGGATGCTTTGATCTCCCGGCTTCCACCCTGAAGCAGCCGGCTGATCAGCCGGTTGGAGCTGGTATTGGCCCAGTAGGCTGTGGTTTTTCCCGTATCGAGAAAATTGGTGATGGACCAGGGATTATAGATTTCAGACCGGGAACCGAAGGTGAAGCCGTCGTACCATCTTTTCACTTCATCTGCCCGGTCGGAGAGCTCATATTCGGCAAGAGCCGAAAGGACTTCTTCACGGGTAAAACCAAAGCAGTCCGCGTATTCTTCAGAGGTCGTGGTTACTATTTTCAAATTGTTCAGATCTGAAAAAATAGACTCCCTGCTTACCCGTGTGATCCCTGTCATGATCGCCCGTTCCAGGAAGGGATTGGTCTTAAAAGTCGCGTTAAACAGACCCTGCATAAAGGATGAGAGCTCATTCCAGTAGCCGGACACCCAGGCTTCCTGCAGAGGAGTATCATATTCATCCAGAAGAATGATCACATTTTTTTCATAATAACGCGCGAGACATTCAGAAAGGACCTTCAAAGAAAGGGCGGCCGCATAGTCTTCCATGTCAGGAGAAACCGTCCGGAAAAACTGCCTGCCGGTTCTGCTCAAAAGCGGACTGTCACACAGAAAGGAAAAACTGTCATACAGACTGCGGATCGTCTGACAGATCTTCCGCCGCGCAGTGAGAAAGGAAGTTTCCTTAATGTCGGCAAAGCTCAGAAAAATAACGGGCCAGCGCCCCTGGAGCTGTCGGAAATCTGCCCGGTTCCAGATGGAAAGACCATGAAACGCCGGAGCCAGTTCCTGAAAGCTTATCGAAAAAAATTTATCTACCATATCCAAAGTCAGAGTTTTCCCGAATCTTCTGGGGCGGGTGATCAGCGTTACCTCATCGCCGCTTTCCCACCACTGGCGGATAAAATCAGTTTTGTCAATGTAAAAATAGTTTTCCCGTCTGATCTTTGCAAATTTTTGTATGCCGATCGAAATCGTTCTTTTCATACTGCCTCCCACTGCCGTTACATCCCGGATTGTGCATCGCGCAATCATTATACTACGTGCGCAGAGAAGAAAGCGACGCCTGCGGCGTCATTTTCTTCGCAAGCCGTAGGTTGGGTATAATCCCCGCGAAGCAGGGCGGCACGATGCAATCGTGCCGGATTGCGCTCCGCGCAATCATTATACCACATTTTTCACAAAAAAGGCCAGTCAGAATCAGGAATCTGTGGAAAAATGCTCAAAAGTGCAGTATAATTTATACCATAAACTGTCATCCAATTTCTCTGAATGAAATGCCGCCCTTCGGCGGCGGAAAGGCGGAGAAAACCCAACGGGTTTTCTCCTGGAAATTGGACTGTCGTCCAATTTCTCTGAACAGAATGCCGCCTGCGGCGGCGGAAAGGGGTAACTATGCTGAGGGATATGATCGCGGCGGAAAAACCGCAGGAGAACGAGCTTCAGGCGAGGCTGGAGGAAGCGAGAAAGAAGCTGTTCGCGCAGCAGATGCAGCTGAAGGAGCACAAGCTGCCCGTACTGGTGCTGTTTGAAGGCTGGGGAGCGGCAGGGAAGGGGAGCGCCATCGGAAAGATCATCAAGAACATCGATCCCCGTTTTTTTAAGGTGGCGACCATGTCCGCGCCCACGGAGGAGGAGCTTCGCAGGCCGTTTCTTTACCGGTATTTCATCCAGATCCCGGAAGCGGGGAAATTCACCTTCCTGGACGGAGGGTGGATGGATGAGATCACAAAGGAAGAGCTGGACGGAAAGCTGTCAGAGAAGAAATATGCCCAGAGGATCGACAGTGTGAAGCGGTTTGAACGGCAGCTGACCGACAACGGTTATCTGGTGCTGAAATTTTTCTTCCATATCAGCGAAAAGGAACAGAAAAAACGCATCGACGCGCTGCTTTCCGACAAGGACACCGAATGGAGGGTCAGCGAGTATGACCGCTGGCAGAATAAGCATTACGACAAGTGCCTGAAGGTATTCGACCGTTATCTGAACGATACCAACGCCTCCATCGCGCCCTGGTATCTGATCGACGCGCAGTCCCGCAAATGGGCCCAGCTGCAGGTGCTGGAGACGCTGGTACAGGGGATCGAGGTGGCGCTTCAGAACAGCAGCCTTGCCGTGCCGCTTCTGCAGAACACCTATCCGCTTGTGAAGATGCCGAAGATATCGGAGATCCCGCTGGATAAGTCCGTGGAGGAAAAGGAGTATGAGGAGGAGCTGGACCGGCTGCAGAAAAAGCTGGGCGAGCTGCATAACCGGCTTTACCGTAAACGGGTTCCGCTGATCATCGCGTACGAAGGCTGGGACGCCGCCGGCAAAGGAGGCAATATCAAGCGGATCACGGGAGCGCTTGATCCCAGAGGCTTTGAGGTGCATCCCATCGCAAGCCCGGAGCCAAGGGAAAAGGCAAGGCATTATCTGTGGCGCTTCTGGACCAGGCTTCCCAAGGACGGCCATGTGGCCATCTTCGACCGCACCTGGTACGGCCGGGTGATGGTGGAACGCCTGGAAGGCTTCTGCAGCACCAACGATTGGCAGCGGGCCTACAATGAGATCAATGAGTTTGAAAAGGAGCTGGTGGACTGGGGCGCCGTGGTGATCAAATTCTGGGTGCAGATCGACAAGGACACCCAGCTCGCCCGCTTTAAAGAGCGCGAAAATACACCCGAAAAGCGCTGGAAAATCACGGACGAGGACTGGCGCAACCGGGAGAAATGGGACGCGTATGAGGCGGCCATCGACGAAATGATGCAGAAGACCAGCACGGCCTACGCACCCTGGCATGTGCTGGAATCCGTGGATAAGAAATATGCCAGGATCAAGGCGCTGAAGATCGTGATCGAAGAGCTGGAAAAGGTGCTGTAAAATGCTGGAAGGAAGGTAATATGTGCAGCATCAGGGGTAAGAGCCTCATTGAAACTACAAAGGATAACTGTTATCTGGCCTGTATGGATAAGTGCAAAATAACGTATCAGGATTAATCTAACAGAAATGGTGCTGTGAAATAGTAAATTTTCAATTTTCACAGTACCATTTTCTTTTAAGTC
>DWUW01000207.1 GCA_019120525.1 Candidatus Eisenbergiella stercorigallinarum
GGCGGAAGAAAACCAGGTGTCCAGGGTATCCTCATCCTGGGTAAAATGGGTGCAGCCGCATTTCGGGCATACCTTCGGCATTTCCTTCGCGACTACGATCTCGCCGCACTCGCCGCAGTAATAGGCCGGGATCCTGTGGCCCCACCAGAGCTGTCTGGAAATGCACCAGTCGCGGATGTTGTCCGTCCAGTTGAAATAAATCTTGTCCATGCGCTCCGGAATCAGGCGGATGTCCCCGTTCTTCACGCCTTCTACGGCAGGCTTGATCAGCTCGCTCATCTTCACGAACCACTGCTTCTTGATCAGCGGCTCCACCGTGGTCTTGCAGCGGTCATGGGTTCCCACGTTGTGGGTATAGTCCTCGATGCGCACCAGAAGCCCCATCTCGTCCAGCTCCTTCACGATGGCCTTCCTGGCCTCGTAACGGTCCATTCCGGCGAACTTTCCGCCGTTTTCATTGATGGTGGCATCGTCGTTCATGATGTTGATCTCACGAAGGTTGTGCCGCTTTCCCACCTCGAAGTCGTTAGGGTCATGGGCGGGGGTGATCTTCACCACGCCGGTCCCGAATTCCATGTCCACATAAGAATCCGCAACGATGGGGATCAGCCGGTTCACGAAGGGCAAAAACACCTTTCTTCCCACCAGATCCCTATAACGCGCATCCTCCGGGTTCACGGCCACTGCCGTATCTCCCAGCATGGTCTCCGGACGGGTGGTGGCGAACTCCAGGAACTCCGTTTTGCTGGGCTGTCCGTTCTCATCCGCCAGCGGATATTTGATGTGCCAGAAATGGCCTGCCTGCTCCTCATACACCACCTCCGCGTCGGAAATGGAGGTGTTGCAGACCGGACACCAGTTGACGATCCTGCTGCCCTTGTAGATCCAGCCCTTTTCATGCATCTTGCAGAACACTTCCGTAACGGCCTTATTGCAGCCCTCGTCCATGGTGAAGCGCTCTCTGTCCCAGTCGCAGGAGGAGCCCAGCTTCTTTAACTGGCTGGTGATCCTTCCGCCGTACTCCTTCTTCCACGCCCAGGCGCGCTCCAGGAATTTTTCCCGTCCCAGGTCGTGCTTGTCGATGCCTTCCTTTTTCAGCGTCTCGATGATCTTGACCTCGGTCGCGATGCTGGCGTGGTCCGTTCCCGGCTGCCAGAGGGCGTTGTAGCCCTGCATCCTCTTAAAGCGGATCAGGATGTCCTGCATGGTGTTGTCCAGGGCGTGTCCCATATGCAGCTGCCCCGTGATGTTCGGCGGGGGCATCACGATGGTGAAGGGCTTTCTGCTCCTGTCCACCTCGGCGTGAAAATATTTTTTGTCCAGCCATTTCTGATACAGCTTTTCCTCAATGCCGTGAGGATCGTAGGTCTTTGCCAGTTCTCTGCTCATGTTTCCCTCCATGCTGATTTCACATTAAAAGCGCCCTCTGCCCGGTCAGGGCAAAGGGCGCGTATGCGCGGTACCACCTTTGTTCACCGGACTGCCAGCGCGGCCCGGCCTCGTTGCAACTCCTGTCAGAGTCTCATCCTTTAACGGGGATGAAGCGTGAAAGCTTACTTCCGGCCTTCCGTCCGCGGCATGCGCCGCATCCTTCGGTCCTGTTCAGCCTTCCGACTCCAAAGCTACCTTCCGCATATCCTGCTCCCGGACCGCCTTCCAGCCTGCGGGCCGTCCTCTCTGGTGAAGAGATATGCGTACTCCTCTTCTTCCTCATCTTTGTCTGGGTTCTGACGGCTTATGGTTTTCTGCCGTCAGGTATGTTCTTACTATAGTAAAGCCCGCGTTTTTTGTCAAGACCGGAATTTTTGATCTCAGTAATCCCAGATCATTTTCACCGGATCGGAGCTCAAAATTTCCAGCCGCATTTTCACAGCCTCCTGACAGCTACTGTCCCGCACACATCCGGCTGCCCTGCCTCCGCCCGCAGCCGCTCGTAAATCTCGTCGATCACCTGTCTGGAAAGAAACTTGCGGGAGGACCGGATCATCCCGTACATAGTGTAGGAAAGCTGTTTCAGATAGATGATTTTTCTTTGCCCGTCGGACAGTCCGGCGTTTTCCAGCTCGCAGCCGCCTCCGAACACCGCGATGGAATAATAAGGAAGCCACTTCATGTCCGGCAGCTCCTTTTTCATGCATTCGATGCATCCGGAAAGCTTCAGAAATGGATTGTAAAAATAATTCTGGCAGGAGGTATACCTTCCGGTCCACAGCGTCTGCACCCAATATTCCTCCTGCGGATTTCCGGAAATCCAGCCGCCGTAATCCTTGGTCTCCAGCACATAAACGCCGGTTTCATGGAGCAGGATCACGTCCGCCGAAGCCGGGCCATTCTCTGAAAGATAGTGCCAGCCGAGAATGATTTTCCCATATCCGCCGACGTCCTTCAGGATGGCCGCCGCCTGGCCGGAACATTTTTTCTCTCCGCCGTAGGCGACGTCATAGTAGGAGCTGTGGGACAGCTTCCTTCTGTCCAACCTGCGATTTAAATATCCATGATAAAGATATACCGCCATCAAGATCAGCATCAGCCAGGAAACCATATCTTCCTCCCGTCTGCGGAAAAACTCAGCCTCCCAGAAGAAGCGCGTTCGTCACATATGCCGCTATTTTTGCCGCGCCTTTCCGGTTCGGATGGATACCGTCGCTGGTATGCCATCCCAGCTCGTAGCTCGCGATCCCGCAGTTTCGCAGATCGATCACCGGAATCCCGTGGGCCGCCGCGATCTGCCTGATCCGGCTGTTATAATCCTCCACGGTATTGCCGTTCGCGTTCACCCTGGTGCCCTCCCAGGAATTCGACTCAAGCAGCGTCATGCAGTAGATCCGTGAGGTGGGATAGACCGCCTGGAGCTTCTGCAGCATCAGCTCGTAGCCCTCTGTAAAATCCCAGATATAGTGATCGTTCCGGTACGCGGCGGTTCCGGAAAAGCTTCCCAGATCGATGGAATGGAAAAAGTCGTTGATCCCCATATACACCAGGATCACATCCGGCACGGTTCCGGTATTTCCCATCAGGTCCACGATCCTGCGGCTGCTGCAGCCCGCGCCGGAATCCTCCGCCCGGGAATCCCCGCACACCGCGCTGGCCGACCAGGAGCCGTTTACCAGAAGGCGCATCCCTGTATTCTGTATCACCTGCATCCACCAGGTCTGGGATACATCCTTGATATCATTGTCCGGATTCGGATAAAAACAGGCATATCCCTCCGGAATCCAGCCCTGAAAAGTGGAAATGCTGTCTCCCAAAATGGAAACGGTTTTCCCCGCGAACCAGGTGGCGGGCACGGCTGAAGGAAAGGTTTCGGCTGCTGCCTGGGAGTCGGCCGCTGCCTGTGCGTTGGCTGCTGCCTGGGCGTTGGCGCTTTCCTGTCCGGCTTCAGCGGCCGCCTGCTGCTCAGCAAGCGCCTGCTGATAGGCTGCAAGCTGGGCTGCGTATTCCTCCTTCGCCTGCTCCCACGCAGCCAGATGGGCAACCATCTGGGCTTCCGCCTGCGCCTGTATCTCCGCCGTGTCCTGCGCGGACATATCCGCCTGTGTCCCCTGCAGCCCCTGCGCACGCACGGGCAGGCCGCCGGCAGGCTGAAGCAGAAGAAGGACGGCCAAAAGCAGCGCGCCAATGGCTTTCTTTCCCAAAGTTCCGTTATCTCTCATGCTTTATGGTTCCTCCGTAGCGTCCTTTCTTATCTCTTACGTCCGTTTCTGCCTCTTCCCTCAGGCTCTCCCCCCATATACTTCTCCACCAGCAGCCTCCCGATCGTTCCATTGCTTCCCAGGATGCTTCCCTTTTTCCAGAAATCCGGGCTGTTTCCTTCAAAATCCGTAACCGTTCCCCCGGCCTCTTCCACCAGGATACTCCCGGCGGCAAAATCCCAGGGCTTCAGGTTCATCTCAAAAAAGGCGTCGATCCGGCCGCAGGCCACATACGCCAGGTCAATGGCCGCCGAACCGAGCCTGCGGATATCCTGGCAATCCAGAAAGATCCGTTTGAACAGGTCAAAATTCCGATCCGCGTATTCATGCTCGTAGGGCGCGGTCCCGATGGAGATCAGGCATTCCCCCATCGTCTTTGCACCACTCACATGAATGGGCTTTCCGTTCAGGAAGGCTCCCGTCCCATTCTTTCCCTTTTCCCGTCCCGCGCCGGAAACCGCATGGAACAGCTCCTGCGTAAAGGGCTGGTAAACCACGCCGCACACCGGCTTCTTTCCCTCATAAAGGGCGAGGGAGACAGCGCTCTGGCGGAAATCATGGATCAGGTTGGTCGTCCCGTCCACCGGATCCAGGATCCAGACTGCCTTCGTAAAATCAATATCGCTGTTGTCCTTCTCCTCTCCCATGAACTGCACCCCCGGCCATTCCTCCTGCAGCCTCGTCCGGATCAGCTCCTGGACATGGAAATCCACCTGTGTCACATAATCCGACACACCCTTGACTTTAATATGGGCCGCCCCTTCCCGATCCCTGAAAAGAGCCCCGCCTTCCCTTACGATCTCAAAAAGCTTCTGTAACTCGATCTGCATCTCTTCCTCCATACCGGACCAACCGGATCCTTTTATACTCAGGCAGCTACATGATACTGTAACAGCCGGCGGAAGTCAATCCTTCCCGCACAGATCACGCGAAAACGGGCCGGCGGTAACATCCGGCCATTTTTACCTTTTCTTTCCCTCCCCTCTCTTTTCTTCTTTCCGAAAATATGTCATAATAAATCCGTCAGTCTGCGTATCCGTCCGGGGAGGGGACGCCCACCGCCCCCGTCCTGTACGGCAGGCACGCGGACAATCCACGGACAAAGGAGCGATCATTATGCCAGGCGCATACGCACATTACCGCTTCGGCCGGCAGCTCTGCCCGCTGCTGGAACGCGAAGAGCAACAGACCATCCTCCGGTACCCGGAGCTGTTTCTGATCGGCCTGCACGGGCCGGACATTTTCTTCTACCATCATCCGCTTACCTCCTCCGCGCTGAACCGGATGGGACACCGGATGCACAAAGAACCAGGGAAAGCCTTTTTCGCCCCTGCGGCAGCGATCCTTTCCCGCATGCCGGCAGAAGAACAGCAGGCCGGGCTTTCCTACCTGTACGGCTTTCTCTGCCATTTTGCCCTGGACAGCATCTGCCATCCTTACGTGGAGGCGCAGGCGCGGCGCACGGGCATCGCCCATATGGAACTGGAAGCGGAATTTGACCGCAGGCTGATGCTCCATGACGGGCTGGAGCCTCTGTCCCATTTCCCGGCAGGGCATATCATCCCTTCTGCCAAAAACGCGCAGGTGATTTCAGCGTTTTTCCGGAAAGAAGGCGGCACTCCGGAGGGGATCCTTGATACCCTGCGTTCCATGATCGCCTGTAACCGCCTGTTGACCGCGCCCAGGCTGCCGAAGAGGCTTGCCATTGAAACGGTATTTGCTATAAGCGGAAGATCCTCCTCCATGCGCGGGGTAATGATCCCTCTTCATGCCGACCCGGCCTGTATCCGCAGCAACAAAAGGCTGGGCAGGCGATACCTCCGCGCGCTTCCCGCCGCCGCTTCCCTGATCCACGGTTACCGGCTGTATACGGAAGGGAAAGAAGGTCTGGATGACTTTCTTCTGCGGCCCTTCGGCTGAAAGCCGCCGTCCTGCCCCTGACAACCGATTTTTATGAAAAGGAGCCTGAACCGACCATGAATCCTGCCTCAAACACAAAATTCAAACTGACAAAGCTGGAAAAAAGCTGGATCCTTTATGATATCGGAAATTCAGCCTTTACCCTGATGGTTTCCACCATCATTCCCATTTATTTCAACTATCTGGCGGAAAACGCCGGGATCTCCTCCGTGGACTACCTGGCAAGCTGGGGCTACGCCGCCAGCGTCGCCACCCTTCTGGTTGCGCTTTCCGGGCCGGTGCTGGGAACGCTGGCCGATCAGAAGGGCTACAAGAAAAAGCTGTTTCTCGGCTCGCTCCTGCTGGGCGTGGCCGGCTGTGTCCTGCTGGGCTTTGTGCACGGCTGGCTGCTCTTTCTGGCGCTGTTCGTCATCACCCGGGTGGGGTATTCCGTCAGCCTGATCTTCTATGATTCCATGCTTCCGGACGTTTCCACGCCGGAGCGGGTGGACCGGGTATCCTCCTACGGCTACGGCCTTGGCTACATCGGAAGCTGCATTCCCTTCGCCGCCTGTCTCGTCCTGGTGCTTGGCGCGGACGCTTTCGGGCTCACGCTTTCCTCCTCCATGCTGATCGCCTTTCTGATCGTGGCCGTCTGGTGGTTCGCCGTCTCCTGCCCGCTGTTAAGACGCTATCGGCAGAAGCATTACTCCGAATCCGGCAGGAAGACCGCCATCGCCGGAAGCTTTCACAGACTGGCGGAAACCTTCCGGGGCATAAAAAAAGAAAAGAAGACCTTCCTGTTTCTTCTTTCCTTCTTCTTCTACATTGACGGCGTCTATGCCATCATCGACATGGCCACCGCCTACGGAACGGCTCTGGGACTTGATACCACCGGGCTTCTCATCGCCCTTCTGGTCACGCAGATCGTGGCTTTCCCCTTCTCCATCTTCTTCGGAAGGCTGTCGGGAAAGCACGCGCCGGAAAAGCTGATCGTCATCTGCATCGCGGCCTATCTGGGCATCACCGTGTTCGCGCTGTTCATGTCCACCCAGCTGCATTTCTGGATCCTGGCGGTCTGCGTCGGCATGTTCCAGGGAGGCATCCAGGCCCTGTCCCGGTCCTACTTTACCAGGATCATCCCGGCTGAAAAATCCGGCGAATACTTCGGCATCATGGATATCTGCGGCAAGGGCGCGTCCTTTATCGGCACCACCCTGATCGGCATCGTGAGCCAGCTGACCGGAAGCGTCAACAAGGGCATCGGTGTGCTCATCGTCACCTTCACCATCGGGCTGATCCTGTTCGTCCGGGCGTCTTCTCCTAAGAAGGCCTGAAACGCAGTCCGACGCTTCTTTCCGCAAAAGGCCGGGTAATCCTGCGCGGCCTTTTCCAGACAGGGTACGCCCCCGGAGGCGTACGCAAATCAGGCGGCAGCCGAAGCTGCCGCCTGGTTTTATACACGGCAGGCGCACGTCCCTGCCCTCCGATGTCTACAGCGCCCGCCCTGTTTCCGGTCAGAGCTTTGAATATCCGTAGCCGTTCACCATCGCGTCCAGCTTCTGCTTCTTTTTGCAGAACGGGCAGTTGTGTATTTCATACGCCTGATAACCCGGAATGTCGCTGGTGTCGAACATGGACTGCACCGGGATTCCGTTGATGGCCTTCACCGCGCTGAACACGGAGAAGATCGCCTGGATCTTTCCGCCGTAGTAATCGATGCATTCCAGGCTTCTGCGAAGCGTCATGCCTGTCGTCGTGGTGGCGAGCAGGAGGATGATGTTCTTATTCCGGATCGAGCCCACCAGATTGTCCCGGAAAATCATCTGATTGTTCATGTTGAATTCCGGCGTCACCACATAGACGGTATTATGCATGTTCATGGAAGGGAAATTTCCCCGCTCCAGCTCCTCCGCCACATATGCGCCGATCACCTCGCAGCCGTCCAGGCAGCAGACCGTATCCACCACCGTTTCAATCGGCAGGCGCTGAACAAAGGCCTTTCCCACCGCCGCCGCTTCCGAGCGCCTGGTCTTCAGCCCGGTCATGTCCACATAATAGTTGATGTGCGAATGGCTGGTCGCGAAATGTCCCGGAATCGCTCTCAGAATGATGTTGTTTCCGGCCTTCGAGTAGAACTTCATCACCTTATTTTCCATGCCTTTTTCCCTCTCCCTTTCCGCCTTTCGGCAAAGCCCCGGTTGCAGTGTTCTTTCATAAGGTTCATTATATATGTTTCAAACAGTTTTTACAACTTTTTGTTCATTTTCCTGATGTTTTTGTGTATATTCTCTATTTTTTATTCGTACAGTTTGGCTACTTTTCAATCAGACGTTTCTTATTGCGTTTCCTCAATCGGTGCGGTAAAATGAGGACATATCAGTCTGGAGGGGATTTCTCCAACTGGAAAAACGGAGGAGATCATGGAAAAAATGTATACCGCCCGGCTGAACCGGGTATGTGAAGAGCTTCAGAAAATGGGACTGGAGCAGATGATCGTAAGCGACCCTTTAAGCATCCGGTATCTGACCGGCGTGTGGGTGCAGCCCTATGAGCGGCTGTACGCGCTGTACGTGCGCACGGATGGAAAGCACTGCTTTTTCCTGAACAACCTGTTCGTGATCCCACAGGTGGATCTGGACCAGGTCTGGATGTCCGATACGGACGACTGCATCGGCATGGTGGCGGAATATATCGCGAAATACGGGGCGGACGCGCCTCTTGGCATTGACAAAAGCTGGTCCGCCGGCTTTCTGCTGGGTCTGATGGAAAAAAATCCGAACGCGAAATATGTGAACGCTTCCTGCTGCGTGGACCGGGTGCGCTCCATTAAGGACGCTTATGAGCAGGAAAAAATGCGGGAATCCTCCCGGATCAACGACGTCTGCATGGAGAAAATCGCGGCCTTTGTGAAGGAGGGCATGACGGAAAAGGAATGCGCGGACCAGGTACGCGCTCTGTATAAAGAGGCGGGATGCCCGGAGGGCTTCGACACCATCCTGTCCTTCGGCGCCAACGCGGCGGATCCCCATCACGAGCCGGATGATACCCGTCTGAAGGCCGGAGACTGTGTCGTGATCGACATGGGCTGCGTGAAGGACGGCTACTGCTCCGACATGACGCGCACCTTTTTCTGTAAGGATGCGCCCGAGGAATACGCCGCCATCCACGATCTGGTGCGACGGGCCAACGAGAAGGCGGAGAGCATCATAAAGCCCGGCGTACGCTTCTGCGACATCGACAAAGCCGCCAGGGATCTGATCACGGAAGCGGGATATGGCCCGTATTTCAACCACAGGCTGGGCCATTCCATCGGCCTGCAGGATCATGAGCCGGGAGACGTGAGCTCGGCAAACACCGCCTGCGTGGAGGAAGGGATGACCTTTTCCATCGAGCCCGGCGTCTATCTTCCCGGAAAATTCGGCGTCCGGGTGGAGGATCTGGTACTGGTGACAAAGGACGGCTGCGAGGTGCTCAATCATGTGGATAAGCACTGGAAAGTGATCGGGTAATCCGTTTTTCAACAAAGCAGGACATCCTGAAAAAAAGAACCGGATTGGCCGTTGCGGACGGTCTTTTCCGGTTCTTTTTTCATTTCTTTTTCATACTTATTCTTTAAACGCCCGGTTCAGCTCCTCACATCCGGGAAGAACGAACCTTCCCTTCTCAATGACCGGAATCTCCCTTCCATCCGGGCATACCGCCACGATCTCTCCCAGTTCATCGTAGGGAATGGTGATGTCCGTATGGCAGTTCAGATAGGCCTTTCCGGGATCCTCACCGCGCAGGATGGAAACCTCGTTGTCCTTGGCGATCAGGCGCTTTCCGTCCGGATTGTAAGTCACCAGCTCCTCCTCGTGGGAATAGCAGGTATCTCCCACCGCGAAGTGCGGCCCCATCTTCTCCGCGATCAGGATCGGCAGCTTGTCTCCGATTCCGTATTTCGCCGCGAACACATAAGCCGTGGTGTTGGTGCCGATGGCGAATTCTCCCATGGGAAGGGTGTCGTGATGGAACAGCACATTTTCCCGGATGAACTTCCGTCCCTCCTCCGGATCGTCAAAATTGGCGCAGGCATAATCCGAAATCATGCCGTCCTTAAAATCGATCTCCAGGTCCAGATATTTCAGGCAGTTCAGATACACCTCCGTCACATGCAGCTTTCCGTCGGTCCCCTTCAGCACGGGCGAGGTGAACACCTCTCCCACAGGGATATTCACATCCGCCACGCAGTTTTCAAAATTGGTCTCCTTTTCAGGATCATGCAACGGATGAAGGGCGACGCGCAGATCGGTCCGGTTCTCTCCCATCCCTCTGATCCGCACATACTCTGCCTGGTCCAGCGCGTCGATCAGCTTCTGCTGGATTCCCTGATAAAGCGTGTAATCCAGGGTGTTCAGCTTCAGGACGCCGGCAAAGATCTCCTCGAAATTCTCCCCGATCTCCGGCACGGGAAAGGCGATGATGGTAAAGCTTCTCTCCTCACCCTTCACATACTCGTTCATCAGCGCCCCCGCCTTTGTGCGGAAGGCGACCGCAAGCTTCTGCTGCTCTTCATTCAGCCGCAGGTTTTCTTCCTTCGCCTCCGGCTCAAAGGGAGTCTCACCAAAGCCTTCGATCACGGCGGGGCCTCCGTGCACCGCCGCCAGCTCCTTCACCTTTTCCAGCGCGTTCCGGTAATTTTCCAGCCTGTGGTTCACATACCGTTTATCATAAAAAAGCGCCTGGTCATATTCGTGGTCGTATTCAAACTGCCGGTTGGCGATCCCGCCGTAATAGCCGTTCTTTCCCAGCTTCCGCCCTTCCAGAATGCTCTGCGGCGCGCGGTAGATCACAGCTTCCAGCCCGATCCTTCGGAAATTTTCCACCGCGAAACGCACCATGCGCTCAAAGCCCAGAAAATACCGGATGTTGACGGATTTCTTTTTGGAGATGTCCTTTCCCGTCACAGCAAAGCCAATCCGGTAGCCTTCCGTATAGGTATCTGCCATCAGCCGGATCTGATCCTCCGGAAGGCTGTTCAGATAACGCGCCATACGCAGTTCATTTTCAGAAATATATTCCCCGAAACGGTACAGATAGCGCAGGTCGGAAAGGTCGCTGTCCATGATGATGCGCAGCGCGAAATCCTCCTTCCAGTCAAAGGAAGCCTGCATGTTCTTTTCCAGCATGGTTTCCGAATAATCGCTGGCAAACCAGTACAGGGTCCGCCTCACCTGCTCCGGATCCGGAAGGCCGTCTTCCTCCTGCCTCGCGCAGACAAACATCTGATAGATCTCCAGAAACAGCTCCAGCCGGATCGTCATGGACTGCACGTCCTGTTCATACGCGGACGCGATCAGGCTCCGCTCCTCCGCCGCCAGGAAGGAAAGCATCTGCCCGAACTCCTTTCCAAGCTCCGACACCGCGAACCGGGGATTGGCCCAGCTGTTCTCATAGAAGCCGGGAAGCACATCCTCATAAAGCTGCCGGTTCCTCTCCGCCAACTCCTCCAGGGAGGCTCCATCCAGCCCGCCGTCCGCGGCAAAATCGGATTCCTCCAGAAACCGCTGAAGGATCCGGGCCGTTTCCGCGAAATACCGCGCGAATGCCTCCAGGCTTCTTCCTTCCTGCCGCGGCTCCCCTGCCAGCGCCGTTTCCGCCTCCTCCGGGATCTGCCAGAGGCGTTCCCGACCCAGGGCAAGCCTTTCCTGAAGCTCCCGCTCCATCTCATTTTCCTTTTTCATAATCCGTATACTCCCGCATAAATGATAAAAGCGATGCCAACAAGCGCCAGAGCGTTTAACGTCATCCCAAGATAGGAGAAAAAATAAAAACGATCCTGCACCATTCTGGACAGGATCCCAAGCACAAGCCCCGCCAGCGAAAAAAGCAGGGCGAACAGCACCGCCGCCCCATATTTCACCAGCGCCTCCCCCTGATTCTGAAAGGTTCCATAAACGGCAAGCACAATGGAAATGACGGACAGCGCTCCCAGCACGGAAGACATGACGCCCTTCTTCGTCTCGTGCTTGTCGGTAAAAATATATTTGCGGCCCATAGACCGGCTCCTTTCCTTTCTCCCAAGCACCGGCTCCAGGGCAGAGGAAAAAGCACAGGCCCGATTCTCCCTCCGGAACAGAAGGAAACGCAGGCCTGCTTCGCCCTCCGCCGCGAAGCCGTTCTGCCTCAGAATAAAATTTTGGATCTTCCCGCCAGCAGCTTCGCCCCGCCGATGATCAGCAGCGTGCCGCTCACGATCCCCGTCACCAGGACCACCACGCCCACCGCGATGTTCAGCGCGCCCGAGCCGCTTATTGTCTTATAAATCTTCTCTTCCATTCTACCTCTGCTTTCTGCCGCCGAAGGGCGGCATTTATTTGAGAGAAATATGTGCGTCAGCACATATTTCCAGGACGAAAGCCCCACGCTTTCGGCCGCCTCTTCTTTCTGCCGCCGAAGGGCGGCATCTGACCCATCCAGGCTCCGGTTTATGCCCTTTTCGCGACACCGTACTGCGCATAGTAGGCGTCGATGGCCGCCTTCATGGCGTCGTCAATGATAACTTTTCCGTTATGGGGCTTATTATACAGGTATTCCACCACTTCCTCCATGCTCACGATGGCTGCGGTGGGGAAGCCGTACAGCTCCCGGATCTCCTCCAGGGCGCTCTTTTCTCCCTTTCCTCTTTCACAGCGGTTCAGGGAAACGATCAGGCCTTTTATCTCCACATCCGCCTGCGCCCGGATGATGGGGAAGGTTTCTTCGATGGATTTGCCGGAGGTGGTCACATCCTCAATGATCACCACACGGTCTCCGTCCTTCAGCTTGCTTCCCAGAAGGATTCCGGTATCCCCATGGTCCTTGACTTCCTTGCGGTTGGAGCAGTAGCGGACATCCTTGCCGTACAGCTCGCTGATGGCCATGGTCGTGGCCACGGAAAGGGGGATTCCCTTATAGGCGGGCCCGAAGAGGACGTCAAAGTCCAGGCCGTAATTGTCATGGATGGCCTTTGCGTAATACTCGCCCAGCTTTCTTAACTGGGTTCCGGTCACATAGGCACCGGCGTTCATGAAGAAGGGGGATTTTCTTCCGCTCTTTAAGGTGAAGTCTCCGAATTTCAGAACGTCGGACGCAATCATAAAGTCGATAAATTCCTGCTTGTACTGTTCCATATTTTTTAACCTCCTGCTGTCTGCGGGCTTCTCTTGCGCTTACGCTCTTCTTCCCGCCATCGCCGCGTTCACCGCGCCGCTGATATCCTCGATCATATCCTTTACCGCCTGTCTGGAGGCGTCCGCATAGCACTGCGCTCCGAACTGCGCGTATTTTTCCTGCTGCCAGGCCGCGATGATCCCCCTGGAGGAATTAACGATGGCTCCCAGTCCGTCCGGATTGAAGAAATCCACCAGGTCCGCGCCCTTTGCGCCCTGCGCGCCGTAGCCGGGAACCAGGAAATAGGTTTTCGGCATCAGCTTCCTCATCACGGGCACCATCTCCGGATAGGTGGCCCCAAATACAGCTCCCACGTAGCTGTAGGAATCACCCATCACCTCTTCGCCCCATTCCACGACCTTTTCCCCTACCCATTCATACAGGGGCTTTCCGTCAATCAGACGGTCCTGAAATTCGCCGCTGCTGGGGTTGGAGGTCTTCACCAGGACGAAGATCCCCTTCTTTTCTTCCTTGCATACCTTCAGGAAGGGCTTCACGCCGTCGGAACCCAGATAAGGATTCACGGTGGCAAAGTCCTCGCCAAAAGCGGAAATCCGGTTCTCTCCCACCTGTACCTTCCCCAGGTGGCCCACCGCGTAGGCTTCCGAGGTGGAACCGATATCCCCTCTCTTCACGTCGCCGATCACCACCAGACCCTTTTCCTTACAGTAATCCACGGTCTTCTGATAGGCGATCACGCCTTCCACGCCAAACTGTTCATACATGGCGATCTGAGGCTTCACGGCCGGGATCAGATCCGCCACCGCGTCCACGATCCCCTTATTGAACTGCCAGATGGCCTCCGCCGCCCCTTTCAGGGTCTCTCCGTGTTCCGCAAAAGCCGCCGTCCGGATCTGCTCCGGGATATACTTTAACATCGGGTCCAGCCCCACAACGATGGGCGCGTTCGTCTTCTGAATTTTTTCCACAAGCGTATTGATCATAATTTGAATTCCTTTCTGTCGGTAATTTACCTCGGAGCCTGCGGCCGCTGTCTTGGATTTTTCGGTTATGGCCCCGCTGCTTCCGGCCGACGCTCTGCCGCTCTTCTCTCCGGCGCTTCCCGTTCCTCTTGTCTGTGCAGAATTGTAACATATTTGCAGGAGCAAGACAAGCCGGAGCAAAGGACGGATCCCCTGCTTTGCAGACCGGTCGTTGCTTCTCACCGCATGGCCCACAGCCGGTCGTGATCCAGCTGGAAGGGATAGTTCTTCAGCTTCCCGGGATTTTCCAGAAGCCCGTTCACATCCCGTTCCCACAGCTCGTCGGGGATGGAGACCTCTCCCAGAAGCGCCCGGATGTATTCCGAAAAGCTCTGCTCGCTTCCGAATTCCAGCAGGGAGAGCACGCGCATGGCCTCCTCCCTGTCGCCGTAGCCGCGCAGAAAGCCGGGCAGGAAGATGCCTACCGCCTTTCCATGGGGCAGGCCCATCTCGCAGGTGACGGGATAGCTCAGGCCATGGGGGAGGCTGGTTCCGGTATGGGAGATCGCCATGCCGCCCAGCGTGCAGGCGTTCATCAGAAGGCGGCGCTCCTCCTCCCCAATCTCATAGCGCAGGAGCCTGTCCTTCACCTTTGCCCAGATGCGCAGGCCCATTTCGCTGTAAAAACGGCTGTAATCCGTAGCATTTGTATTCAGATAGCTCTCGATCAGGTGAGCCAGGGTGTCCACCGCCGTATGGATGCAGTTGCTCCGGGACGCGGTCTGCAGATAGGAAATGTCCACCAGCGCAAGCGCCGGGAAAATGTGATGGCTGATGCTCTGCTTGGTCTTTCTTTCCAGGTGGGGGAAGGTATGATACGCATCCGCTCCGGGCGCTGTGGTGAGCACGATTTCCGGGAGCACAGGTTTCGTCAGGATAGCGTAAGGCGTCACTTCGGAGCCCGTGCCCGCCGTTGTTGGCACCTCCGCCACCGGAACCGCCTGGCGGACACTGTCCGCCGAGTGTACGTTCCCCTCCGGCCGGGCCTTCTGATACAGGAAATCCGTATCCCGCCCCGGGTTGGCAAGAAGAAGGGCGACCGCCTTTGCCGCGTCCATGGGGGATCCTCCGCCGATCCCGATGACGAAATCAGCTCCTGCGGACGCGCCAAGGGAGGCGGCTTTTTTCACCGTATCCACGGAAGGGTTTTCCTCCACCTCGTCAAAAACCATATAAGGAACACCTTCCCGTTCCAGCGCGTTTTTCACATCATCCAGAGAACCGTTAATCCGGGAGGAATGCTTTCCCGTAACGATCAGCGCCTTTGTCCCCAGAGCCGCCAGCTCCCGGCTGTGGTTCTCCACACATTTTTTCTCCTGATATACTTTGACAGGCATATACAGCTTCATTTCCATCTTCCCTCCATGCCTCAATATCGTAAACGTAGTTTTTGTTCTCGGATCCTGTATCAGAAGCAGAGGCTGTCCAGCTCTCCCACCAGCTGACCGATCCGGCCGGCGCACCGCTCGATGACGGCCCGTCCGGCATCCGTGCCAAAGCCGTCCCTGCGCATGGTGCGGCGCAGAAGCCTGGCGTATCCGATGACCATAGCCTTCTTTTCCACCTCGTCGATATAAGCCTGGTCCTCCGTATCCAGATACCGTTTCAGAGCCTTCTTCCAGAACAGCTTCGCGGTTTCATAGGGCAGCTTCAAAAACTTTTCCACCACTGTGGGATCCTGCTCGCCAAATCCCACAAAAGCCATGAACACGGAGGCGAGTTCAAAAACAGGATGCCCGCAGCAAAGGGTATCCATGTCCAGAAGCAGTACCTCGTCGTTCTGCATGACGATGTTGTTCGTATGGTAATCTCCGTGGAGCAGGGTATCCCTTTCGGGGACGGCCTCCATCATGGCCTTCAGCCTTTCTCCGGTCTTCTCCGGCAGCACCTTCCCCGCATACCTGGCAAAATCCATCGCGAACTCCCGGATATCCGGCACATCGCCGGGCCTGGTGTGCGTGCTGTGCAGCTTCCGCATCACCTCCACGTACAGATCCACATAGTGGTCGATCTGCTCCGGGCAGGCGGCGATCAGTTTGGAAAAGGAACGGGCATTGACCAGCTCAAACACGGAGCCGTAGCTTTCGCCCACCCTGACCACATCATAGGGAATCGCGGTGGGAATCCCCAGCACGAAAGCTTTTCTTGCCAGCTCACGCTCTCTTTTCACATCGGGCAGGCAGTCCGGATTGCGGTAAACCTTAACGACCGTCTCGTTGTCGATACGGTACACAACGCCGTTCGCCCCCTGTCCGATCGCCTCACAGCCTTCCACGGAGATGACCCGGCAGGCCTTTTCCACGGAAAACATTTCCGTAAACCCTGTTATGTCCAGGATCTCATAGACCTCCGGCGAGGCATTGACCAGCCGAAACGAGGGCTCCAGCTTTCCCAGCCGCAGCACCATACGCAGCCCGGCGCTGGAAATATAGGTCAGATCCTTCAGATCCAGGATCAGCCCTTCATGCGGACAGCCTTCCCGCAGCTGCATGATCCCGGCTTCCACAGCCGGGACGTTCGCGGAATCGATGTGCCCGGACAGGACTGCTTTAAGTATATTATCTTCCATAATCCCATTCATCTATGAGCTTCCTCCTTCCGATCAGCCGCGGTCTTCTTCAGGAGCAAGGCCACAGCACAGCCCGACAGCATAAATTATACTGAACCTTCCGGTTCATTTCAACAAAAATCCGGCAGCCCATGTTTATCCTCATGGCTGCCGGACCTTCTCTTTTCTTTTATCGCTTCTTCTGTATTCTCCGCTGCTTCTCCGCTTACGCATTCACCACGCTCGGCCCCACGCCGCGGGATTCCTGCGCGTACTTCCGGATGTTGGAGGCGTTGGCATAGCGGGCGAATGATTCTCCGTCCGTCACCACCAGGGTAGGAGCCTGCATCACGCCGAACCGCTGCGCCAGCTCCGCGTTCTCCTGCGCGTCCACGGGAATGTAGTCCACATCCTTCAGATATTCCTTCGCCAGGCGGCAGTTGGGACAGGTCTTCGTGGTAAACAGGTATCTCACCGAGCCGGGCTGCTCCGTCTGTGCGGCGGGAGCCTTTTTCTCATAATCCGCCATGGCGACCACACGGGGTCCCTTATGCTTCAGGACGGATCTGGAAATGTCGTATTCGGTCCGGTTCTGGAATTCCTGGGTCTTCCCGTCGTTCCAGTTCTGCACCGGCCTGTAGTAGCCGGTGATGCGGCTCCATACCTCCGTTACCCTGCCGCACTTCGGGCAGACCTTCTGCTCGCCGGCCAGATAGCCGTGCTCCGGGCAGATGGAGTAGGTCGGGGACATGGTATAGTAGGGCAGCTTGTAGTTCTCCGCAATGGTGCGCACCAGATTGGCCGCCGCCTTCCAGTCGGGAAGCTTTTCTCCCAGGAAGGCGTGGAACACGGTTCCCGAGGTATACAGGGTCTGCAGCTCGTCCTGGATATCCAGCGCGTCAAAAATATCAACGGTATAGTCCACCGGCAGATGGGAGGAGTTGGTATAGTAAGGGGTATCCCCTTCCTTACCTGCGGTTTTGATGCCGGGCCATCTCTTGCGGTCGTGCTTCGCCAGACGGTAGGTGGTGCTTTCCGCCGGAGTGGCTTCCAGATTGTACAGATCGCCGTACTGCTCCTGATAAAGGACCAGGCGGTCTCTCATGTGGTTGAGCACATCGATGGAAAACTTCTGCGTCTTCTCGCTGGACATGTCGGCTCTCAGCCAGTTGGCGTTCAGTCCCACCTCGTTCATGCCGATCAGGCCGATGGTGGAAAAATGATTGTCGAAGCTTCCGAGATAGCGCTTCGTATAGGGATACAGCCCCTCCTCCAGCAGTCGGGTGATCACGTCCCGCTTGATCTTCAGGGAACGGGCGGCCACGTCCATCATATGGTCGAGGCGCTTATAAAACTCCTCTTCATTGGCGGACAGATAGGCGATCCTTGGCATGTTGATGGTCACCACGCCCACGCTTCCGGTACTCTCTCCGGAGCCGAAATAGCCGCCGGTCTTCTTTCTCAGCTCTCTCAGATCCAGGCGCAGACGGCAGCACATGGAACGCACGTCGCTGGGCTTCATATCGGAGTTGATATAATTGCTGAAATAAGGGGTGCCGTACTTCGCGGTCATCTCAAAGAGCAGGCGGTTGTTCTCCGTATCGGACCAGTCGAAATCCCGGGTGATGGAGTAGGTGGGGATCGGATACTGGAAGCCCCGTCCGTTGGCGTCTCCCTCGATCATGATCTCGATGAACGCCTTGTTGACCATGTCCATTTCCCTCTTGCAGTCCTTATAACAGAAATCCATCTCCTTACCGCCCACGATGGCCGGAAGCTCCGCCAGGTCGTCCGGCACGGTCCAGTCCAGCGTGATGTTGGAAAAAGGCGCCTGGGTGCCCCAGCGGCTGGGGGTATTCACCCCGTAAATAAAGGACTCGATGCACTTCTTCACCTCCGGATAGGTGAGATTGTCCGCCTTCACGAAAGGAGCGAGGTAGGTGTCAAAGGAGGAAAACGCCTGCGCGCCGGCCCATTCGTTCTGCATGATGCCGAGGAAGTTCACCATCTGGTTGCAGAGTACGGAAAGATGCTTCGCCGGAGCGGAGGTGATCTTTCCAGGGATGCCGCCAAGCCCCTCCTGAATGAGCTGCTTTAAGGACCAGCCGGCGCAGTAGCCGGTGAGCATGGACAGATCATGGATATGGATGTCCGCATTCCGGTGCGCCTGGGCGATTTCCTCGTCATAGACCTCCGTAAGCCAGTAATTGGCCGTCACCGCGCCGGAATTGCTCAGGATCAGGCCTCCCACGGAATAGGTAACGGTGGAATTCTCCTTCACGCGCCAGTCCTCCACCTTCACGTAGCCGTTGACCACTTCCTTGTAGTCCAGGATCGTGGACTTCATATTCCGCATCTTTTCCCTCTGCTTGCGGTACAGGATATAGGCCTTGGCCACTTCAGCGTAGCCGGCCTGCTCAAGAACCTTCTCCACACTGTCCTGGATATCCTCCACGTGAACAGCCCCTTCCTCCACCTTATCCTGGAAGTCCGCCGTCACCCGCAGGGACAGCAGATCGATGATGTCGCTGCTGTACAGGGTGTCCGTCGCGTCAAACGCCTTGCGGACGGCATCCCCGATCTTGGTAAGCGTAAAATCCGCCTTGTCTCCGTTTCTCTTAATGACCTGGAACATGAGCTTTCCCCCTTGCAAATTTCAATGACAGAAAATATTCACCGTCCCTTTTCCGGGGCTGTCTCTGCCGCCTTCCGGAAACGGACGGTGAAGTTATTGTAGCATCTTTTCTTTTCCAAGTCAACGTCGGATACAAGATATTGTGTTTTTATCCCGCGCCGTTTAATAAATGTTGTGTTGTCTTTCAAAAAATGTTTTTCCGGGCCAAAGCCGGGCCGCCGCACCGCCGGGGATCTTTTACCTGGTCTGAAGGAACCCATACTCCCGCTGCGCCTTCGAATCGTCCGGATAGGTCTCCAGGTATTCTTCCATTTTCAGCCTTGCCTGGTCGAACTGTCCCAGGTATTCGTACGCGACGATCTCGTTGAAACTCAGGGTCTGTGTGATCTGGTTTCCCTCCATGGCAATGCCCGACTGGAACGCGGCCAGGGCCGCCTCGTAGTCGCCGATGTGCAGGTCGCACAGGCCGAGCTGGTTATAGATCTGCGCGTCCGGGGTCTGGCTCAGATAATTGTTGTATACACTGGCCGCATAATTGTAATCTCCCAGCTGTTCGTAGGTCTGTCCCAGAAGGCTCACCACCTCGGAGGAGCCGTCCGTATCCATGGCGCTTTCCAGCGCGTTTCTGGCAGCGTCATAATTGCCCAGATAATAATTCATCCGCCCTGTATTATAGTCGCTCAGCTTACCGTCCCCGTCGTCCAGCACAGCCTGCAGATACCCCTGTCCCAGCTCCTGCTGCCCGTTCTCCGCGCAGCTGCAGAAAATATCGATCCGAAGATCATAATCCTGCGGATCAATGGACACTGCCCTGTCAAAATCCGAAGATGCCCCTTCCGTATCCCCCTGGGCCAGTTCAATCACGCCCTTGAGATACCAGGCCGTCTTTTCCTTCGGACGCAGCGCCAGGATCGCCTCGTACACGCCCTTCGCGCCGTCCAGGTTTCCCTGCTTGTAGTAAGCCGTGGCCAGATAATAGTTGATATCGTAATCCATCTGATCCGGACGCTCGTCGCTGTAGGACAGGGCACGCTGCAGGCTGCCTGCCGCTTCCTCATACCGGGACAGCCCCATATAGGCAAGTCCCATCCCCGGTAGGCCAGCTGCAGATCCTCTCCGTTCAGGATCGCAGCATCAAAAGACTTCAGCGCTTCCTCATATTCCAGCTGCTCTACCAGGGCCATGCCCTGATCCAGATTTTCCGTTTTTCCGGAGCCGCAGCCGGAAAGGACCGAAAGGGCAAGGGCCGAAAGGATGGCTGCTGTTTTTTTTCTGTTATATTTCATTTGTGATTCCTCTTATCTTTTCAGACATTTTCCATCCGTCTTTTTTCCGTTTCAGAACAAACAGAAGAACGCCTGCAAATTCCTGCCGTTCCTGCGCATCTTCAAGCCTTTTGATGATCGACTCCAGATGAGAGGATGTCAGTTTGTTTTTGGCAGCCAGCCTTTCCAGAATCTTTTCCGCATTCTTGTAGGCATCTTTTCTGCCCTTTACCAACATCGTAGCCGTATCTTCTCTCATACTTCCATCTTCATACAGCCTTCCATTCAAACACAGAATCTGATTGATTTCCATCTCAATCCGTTTCTTATGTTCTTCCGTCCATTTGCCGCGGCCGCGAAAATAAATACGGCCATCCTTATGGTAACAAATTTCGTCCATCATTTTGTGAGAATAAGGACTCAGTGAGAGTTCCTCCTCATCTTCCTTGCTTCCATCACAGCACAGGACTCTGCTTTCACCTTCCCGCAGCTCCACATCCGCTCCACCTTTGCAGACCGCCGCCATATTTCCGTAATCCAGTGATTTTTCCTTATCCCTGCTGAGAGGGATCAGATACTCTATCGTCGTGTGTCTGCCGTCGTCCTTTAACCTCTTCATGCAGTATGCGCACAGGCCATGCTGCTCCTCTAAAAGTGACCTTCTGATGATATCCTTTGAAAGCAGATCAAACCCGTTCTCCCGAACAGCCCTGGAATCCCCTTCCAGAATCTTTTTCCACTCCGGCATGCTTTTTATTCGGGCAACCTCCCGCCGCATCTGAGGCGGAGTATTTCTCTTTTGAATCCACAGCATTTCCTACCCCAATTCCAGTTCCGCTCTTGCGTTTTTCACTTCCGTGTTATCTTCTCCGAACCGTTCCGTCATTTCCCTTAAAATCCGTTCTGCTTTTTCATCGTCTTCTTCATTCAGGGCCATTTCAAATTCGTCATACAGCTGCCGAAGTTCACGCAGGACCCCACCACTGCCCTGCCGAAATTCCAGTACATCCTCCACCGAATAAGCATAGGCATCCGGCAGATAGGTTACCTGTCTGGAATTTTCCAGCTGAATCAGCCGGGCTTCCTTACAGGAAGCAATGATAATCGGAGAATGCGTTGCAACAATAAACTGAACCTTCGGAAAACTCCTGTTCAGCCCATCAAGTACTTTCCACTGCCATTTCGGATGCAGATGCATATCGATTTCATCAATCAGTACAATGCCTTCTGCATCTACGGCACGGCTGTTTTCCGGATTCAAAAGAGCCAGACGAAAGGCCATATCCATTACCATCCACAGCAGAGACTGATATCCGGCGCTTAAATATTTCACGGGTATCTCCGCACCACGCTCCACATATACCATTTCCTCAAACTGACGGGAATAATAAATTTCCGGCAGCTCCTTTAAATCATTCATCTGATACATGAATTCTGCAACAGTCGCCTTAAATTCTTCGTACTC
>DWUW01000208.1 GCA_019120525.1 Candidatus Eisenbergiella stercorigallinarum
AATAGTTTTGCTTTATTGAAAGCGAAACTACTCATAAACGAATATTTTCATCAAATCAACTAAATCTGGAAAGAACCGATTTGACGTTTACAAGAAATCAGGCAGACCACCAAAAAAAGAATATGACCCGGAAGCCATGATGCAGGAACTGATCGCCACAGCGGCAGAAATTTACCAGGAAAAGAAAGAAATCAAAGCTACGGCATTAGAGCTGTCCCTCCCACCCAACAAGGTCAAGAAGCTGTTGATCACCGGGAACATCCTGACCTATCCGGAAACTGAACAGATCCTGAAACAGATGAACCAGGGAAAAACGATTCCAGAGATACAAAAGACAATGAACCTCAGCTACTCCGCCCTGCACACATACCTACCCTACACGAAAGTGGTCTATAAGATGTCCGAGATCAGCCAGAATGCGGAACGGGTCAGAAATTATAAGCTGCGGAAGGCCGCCGTGGAGATATTTACGGCAGCGCCAACAGAAGAGCATCTGTGGGACTGTATTGTCGCTTTCCAGCATTATCCCTTCCGTACCGTTACCGGCCTTCCATTTTCCTATACATTGAAGATCGGGAGAAATGGGGAATACACCAGAGAACTTTTCATCGACCGCCGGGAGAACAGCAAATCCCTGGCGTGGAGCTCTGTGCGGATGGCATTTGAGAAGGCAATGGAAATGGAAGGAGTTGTGTTTACGAGGCCCAAGGAGCTGGCAGACGTCCGGGGCGTGAGCTACAGCTTCAGCCTGCTCTGGCGTTTCGGGATGATCACAGTGCCGGAGGACGTGGAGAAGAAATGGAAAGGGAAAGGAAAACCCGGCCAGCAGTGATCCGTCCGCTTTTATGGATGGACGCATTTGTGAACGTACCTGCAATTCAGCGGAAAGCCGTCGCTGCTTTCTATGGCTTTCCGTAAAATATGAGTACCAGATGTGAAAAATTTCCACTTGTCCATGCTTTGCTTCCGCTATAGGATAAAATAGATGAATTATCCATGTGAAATAGGAGCAGGACAGGCGGAAACGGAGGGATGCCCTGTGATGCGTATGGTTGTGGTTGACGACGAACCAAGACAGAGAAAGGGGCTGGTGGAGCTGATCCGCAGATTGAGGGCGGAGGATGAGGTGCTTGCAATGAAGGATGGGGAGCAGGTGCTTCAGTATGTTCGGGATAAGGAAGTGGACATTGTCTTTTCGGATATCAGGATGCCACGCATGAACGGATTGGAGCTGTCAAAGGAACTGCTAGCGGCAAGGCCGGATATGATCGTGATCCTGGTCAGCGTTTATGCGGATTTTGAATATGCGAGGAAAGCGTTGGAGCTGGGGGCGTTCGGATATCTGCTGAAACCGATAGCGGTGGATGAGCTGAAACGGATCCTGGAAAAGGCAGTGGAGAAAAGATTGGAGCGCAGAGAGCAGGCTTTTTCTGCAGACAGGGAAAAGCTTGCGTCTGCGCTCGGCGTTTATCAGGAACATCTATTGAGAAAATGGCTTGGGGGAGAGATCGGAGAAGAAGAGCTGGAAGGATATCTGCCGGAGTACAGGAGGGGATATCTGTTGGATGTGGCTCTTCCCGTGATGGAGGAAAAGGGAATCAGGGAAGAGCTGGGAGAAAATATGACGTTGTGGCTGAAGCAGTATTTTTGTACGGCACAGGTTTTTCCTTTTTGGGAGGACAGGAACGGAAATATTCTGACAGCGCTGATCCTGCTTACGGATGAGCGGTCCGATTTCCGTATGACGGCGGAACGCTTCCTGCGGAGTATGAAAAGAGAGTATGGGGAGGAGGTCAGCGTTTTAGTCAGCAAAGGCTTCCGGGCCGGAGCGGAGCTTGCTGATATCTGGACAGAATTCCAACAGACGGCGGAAATGTTGTTTTATGGTCCGTACGGACAGGTGATAGATCCGGAAAACCGGCCGGTTTATCGGGAGTATCAGAACAGCGGCATCATGGAACTCTCCAGAGACATCAGGGCCAGTCTGTTGTCCGGTGAGGAGGGAAGGGGACAGGCGGAATTGAATGCTTATCTGGCACTTCCGGAAGATGGCAGTGTGGTCAGGCCGGATGTCCTGAAGGAGATGACGGTCAATCTTTTCCTTCAGGTTCTGGAAGGGCTGGGGGAATTCCTGGAAGAGGAGGAACGCGGCGGCCTGGTGGAGGAATGCCTGAAGCTGAAGGGCTGTACCGGCTACAGAAACCTGAAGGAGGAAAGTTCCGCTCTGCTGGAGCGGATCCGTGAGGCGGCCGGAAGAGGGCAGCTGTGCCTGTCTCCCATGCAGCAGGCAGTCCGCTATATTGAGGAGCACTATATGCAGGATCTGAGCCTGAATACGCTTGCGGAAAGATATCACTACAGCCCCAATTATTTCAGTTCGACGTTCAAGGCATTTACCGGTGAAAACCTGATTTCCTATGTGAACCGTCTCCGGATGGAAAAAGCGGTTGAGTATATGTCGGTTCAGGGAATGAAAAATCAGGAGATAGCCGGCCGTGTGGGAATCGCGGATTACAAATATTTTAACAAGCTTTTCAAGAGGCATTACGGGATGTCCGTACAGGAATACCGGAGCCGTCTGCTGAAAGAACGGAAGGAAGGGAACGGGACATGACACGGGTGAAAATATTTTTTCTTCGGTTGCCGTTGAATACGCGTTTTTTTCTGGTAGCGATACTTTTCGGGATCCTGCCGATGATCCTTTTTTCAGGGATTTCTTTTGTCATGTCCCGCAAGATCATCCTGAATAATGCGATGGCGGATCTTCTTGGGACCGCGAAGAAAAATAATGAGGTGATTGAAATACAACTGAAAAGGGTGGAAGAATCCGCCCTGATCTTTACCGTGGACAAAAATCTTTCGGAATATCTGGAGTCCATACCGGAAATGAAGGAATCGGAGCTTCTGCACAGGAACCTGAATATCAAATCGGTTATGGATCAGTATTTCCTGAGTATTCCCGGTATTTTTTCCTATCACCTGTATACGGACCGGTATTTGATGGTGGGAAATTATCCGGATGCCGCGATTCCCAATTATAAGCCGCCCATGTATGTTCCCTATGAGGAATTTTCCGGGTCGGAGCTGTACAGACAGGCGGTAGAGGCGAAGGGGAAGCTGGTCTGGATACCCACGTATCATTATGAAGAGATGTATGGGCTGGAGGAGTACGGACAGATCCAATATGACCATCCATGGCTTTTTTCCGCTGTAAAGCAGATCAACTGCCGGATGGAGGCGGGGAGGGAAAGGCCGGTACTGATCGTGAGCTGGAGCCCGGATTTTCTGGGAGATATTCTGGAGTCCTCCGAACTGTCGGCGCTGGAGGATGCGGCGTTTTTCCTGTTGGATGCGGATCGGAATATGATATATGCCGGACAGGAGGATCAGCTCGCGCAGCCGTTTGACCGGTATTTCCCGGATATCGCGGAAACGGCTTCCGGCTATGAACAGAAAAAAATCCGGGGAAAGGAGTATATCATTGCCTTTGATACCCAGGAACTGACAGGCTGGAAACAGGTCATTATGGTTCCGGTAGAGCCTTTGATCGCTCCGATGGAGAAGGTGCCGCAGCTTCTGTTTTTTATCGCGTTGATATGCTCTTTTTTTCTGAGCGTGCTTTTAAAAATGCTTTCAGGGAGCATGACAAAGGCGCTCAAGGCTGTTCTGGAAGGGATGAAGCAGCTGGGGGAAGGAAAATTTATGCTGCATATTCCGGAAACGGAAGATCATGATATGAAGGCGCTGGTGAATAAGTTCAATGAAATGGATACGCGGATCCATACGCTGATCGTGGAAAATTATGAGATCAAGCTGAAGGAAAAGGAATCGCAGGTTATGGCGCTGAGCATGCAGATGAATCCGCATTTCCTCTATAATACCCTGAATACGGTCAATATGATGGCGCTTGGGGAAGGGCAGATGGGAATCAGCGACGCGTTGGTGCGGCTTGCGAAGATGCTCCAGCGTACGCTGCGGATCACGGGAGACAGGTGGACGGTAAGGGAGGAACTGGAAAATCTGGATGATTATCTGTATATCATGAAGCTGCGTTATGAAAACGCTTTTTGCGCGGAAGTGGAAGTACAGGAAGAACTGATGGATACAACGGTGCCGTTTTTTCTGCTGCAGCCTCTTGTGGAGAATTCCGTGATCCATGGTTTTGAAGATATGCAGGAGGGAGGAAAGATAAAGATCACGGCAAGAAGAGGGAAAAACGGGAAACGGAATTTTGTGATCTGGGATAATGGAAAGGGGATGGATCTGAACAGGAAGGCCGGGACGCAGAGCAGGGAGCATCGCGGCCTGAATAATCTGAAGGACCGCCTGTCCCTGATATATGGAGAGGATTATTTTATGGAAATGGGAGCCGATTTTCCGCATGGGACGGCTGTTTATATCGTTCTTCCTCCGGATTAAATGAAAAGGGTGGGAGCGGATCCGGAAGCCGGTAATTTTTCACCGAAAAACGGAGAAAAGACAGTGTTTGGACTCGGGGAAATATGCTTTACTGTAACTGTCACGTGGCACAGGAAAACCGAAGAAAAGTCGCAGGAGGAAAGGGGTATCACATGAAAAAGAAAATATTGGCGTTTATAC
>DWUW01000209.1 GCA_019120525.1 Candidatus Eisenbergiella stercorigallinarum
AAGCGCCCCGGCGAGGCTGTAAAGCAGGGAAGACAGACTGCCGAACAGAAAAGCCGACAGGCAGACCCTGGCAGCGTTGACGGAAAGCGCCTCCCTGCTTCCGAACAGGCAGAGCGTCAGAAGGACCGCCAGATTGGGAAGCCCAAGCTTCATCCCCGGCACGCCGAAGGGCAGGGGGATCAGCGTCTCCACATATCCAAGGATCAGGGCCAAAGCAAGCAAAAGGCCGAGCCGCGCCGTCCGTATCGTATGATCCCGTCCCATCACATCCTCCCTTCCGCTATCCCGTCATCCCGTCTACAGCGTCTTCCTCCCCTGTTCCTGCTATGACGACCGCCAGCTCATGAGGCAGGCAGAGGACACTCTCTCCCACCCGGCTGATCCTGCCCTGCCGGACGCAGAG
Organism: Candidatus Eisenbergiella stercorigallinarum; assembly: GCA_019120525.1. Taxonomy (GTDB): domain Bacteria; phylum Bacillota; class Clostridia; order Lachnospirales; family Lachnospiraceae; genus Eisenbergiella; species Eisenbergiella stercorigallinarum. The sequence continues at coordinate 404 of DWUW01000209.1, forward strand.
CCCGTCCGGGCAGTCCGCTTCCCCGATCCAGGCCTCACCGTCCCGGATGACCAGCAGATTCTCTCCCTTTTCCGTATGAAGAAGGATCTGTCTGTCCTCATGCAGGGAATACTCTCCCGTCAGTCTTCCGTCACTGAGGATCCGCACCCGTTCTCCCCCTCTGCCAAAAAGCGCCAGAAGCAGGGCAAAAAGAACTGCTGCGCCGCAGGAAACGGCCAGCAGAAGCAGATCCGCTTTTGTCATTATAGCACGGTCGAACATATGTTTCAAGAAGCATTTCCTCCGGATCCTTGTTCCGCGAGCGCGCGGTAATGGGTCTCCTTCTCCGTGTCCTTCAGGGCCGCGCAGGCCGCGGCACAGTTTTTCCAGAAAAGCCGCGTCCCTTCGGACGCCCCGGAAAGCGCGGCGCTTTTCCGCGCGCCCTTCTCATAAAAGGCAAGCGCCGCTTCATAATCCCCTCTGCGCCAGGCGCCCTCTCCAAGGCCGGAAAGCGCCGTCAGCTCATACACAGTCTCCTGGCTGTCGGAAGCTTCGTCTTTGCAGGCGTTCCCGGCCTGGCCCCGTTTTTCAAACAGCTCCGCCGCCCGCTGAAGAAGGGCTTCTCCCTGGCCGTCCGCAAGCTGCAGCACCCCCTGCCTGGTCAGCGCTTCGGCCAGAAGCCCGTCCGCCTTCTTTCTCTCCAGGATGCGTACCGCGCGGGCATAGCAGTCCGCCGCCTCACGCGTCCCTCCGGCGCCTTCCCATGCCGCCCCCGTGCTCATCAGCACCAGCGCGAAATGTTCCGAATCCTCCAGATTCAGCTCCTCCATCAGAAGGAGAATATCCTCCGATACGGCGAACGCCTTCTCATATTGCCCGCTCTGCCTGTAAAAGGTAAGAAGCTCGTTGCCCGCCGCCACATAGATCCCGTGCTGTTCTTCGTCCTTCGCCTCTTCCATGCGCGCCTGCAGATATGGCTCGATCTCTTCCCACCGCTCTTCTGCGATCAGGCCGTTTAATTCCTCATAGATTTCTTCCATTGTTTTCATCAGTTCATTCCTCTGCCTCTTCCTCCGGCGGCGTATAAAGCGTCCAGCCGAGCCCGGCGTCATAGGCCAGGCACTCCCATATGATCTGTCCGTCTTCATCCAGCACCGGATCGCCGCCCGGCCGGTTGACAGGGACCTCAAAAAGGATGTCGATATATCTCCCTCTTTCCGCGTCCTCCGCCCTTGCATAGAACAAATATTCCACGCTCGGCTCGTTTCCCAGGTTCAGGGGCAGAAGCCATTCCTTATTCTCCGGGGATGGAAAGCCGAAATGCAGGGAAAGCCTGCGGAAGGAGCCTTCTTCCTGCCCGGAAGCCTCTTCCTGGCCAGAGTCCTCCCCCGTTTCTCCCAGCAGATCCGCTTCCTGTGCCAGGGCGGAAGCCTCCTGCGCCTCCTGCGGGATCACCTCCGGCCTTTGATACAGATCCTCTCTCATTTTCTGGCAGAGCTCGTTGTCCGTAAGGATCACAAAGTCCTCCCAGTTGTCCTGAAATTCCTGCAGCTCCTCCACCTGGTCCGCCAGGCTGTGGGCCTGCGCGCTCAGCTCATTGATGGCTTCCTGCGCGGATACCGCTTCCGCCTCAAGCCTTTCCTGCTCCCGGCGCTCCATGTAGATCACGAACGCCTCCACCAGCATGGCCCCAAGGAGCACCGCCACCGTAATATAAGTAAGGATCTTTGCAAACACATCTTCTCTGAAGCTCATTTTCAACGCAACCTTTCTCTTCCGCGTCCGGCCGCACCGTCCGGCCGCGCGGCGGGTACAGGTTCAGACAGCAACGGGTTTCACTGCTTTTCTTATTCTACACCATCCCCGGAGAAAAGTCATTGCAAAATTCCCCGCCGTTGACATTTTCTGCCCGAAAGCTTATAATCAGCTTGTTTTGAAAACCCAGTTTCTGCGGAAAAATACGGCGTTTCTGCCGCTCCGCAGGCCAGACATCCGACACCGGAAGAAAAGAGAGAACTCCAATGGAAAATTATCAGATCACTACAGACTCCAATTCCGATCTGCCGTCTGATCTTGCCGAAAAATATCATGCGGTGATCATTCCCCAGTATTACGCCTTCGGCGACGAGGTATACGGAGACGAAAAAAACATGACGCCCGCGGAATTTTACCGCAGGATGCGGGAAGGAGCCCTTCCCTCCTCCATGGCGAACAATCCCGCCGTCATCCGGGAGCGTTTTGAAGCCATCCTGAAAGAGGGCTTCGATATCCTGCACATCGCCTTTTCCTCCGCTTTAAGCGGCAGCTGCAATAATGTCTGTGTGGCCGCGCAGGAGCTCATGGAGGACTACCCTGACAGGAAGATCGTCGTGGTGGATTCCCTGAATGTTTCTCTTGCGGAAACCATCCTGTTCCTCAAGGCCCATCAGCTTCAGGACGAAGGCCGCAGCCTCTCCGAAAACGCCGCCTTCCTGGAGGATTATAAGAAGCACATCAACGTCCAGTTCACCGTGGACGACCTGTTCCACTTAAAGCGCGGCGGAAGGATCTCCGGCGCGGTAGCGGCGGTGGGAACCGCCCTGAACTTAAAGCCCTTCCTCTCCATCACCGCCGACGGGAAGCTTGCCTCCAACGGCACGGTGCGCGGCCGCAAGAAATCCATCCGTGTGCTGGCGGAACGGATGCGGGATACCCTGGGCGATGCTCCGGATAAAACCGTTCCCGTGGGCATCGTACACGGAAACTGCATGGAGGACGCGCAGCTTGCCGCTTCCTATGTGAAGGAGCTGACTGGGATTGACAACATCCTCATCAACGACGTCAGCCCCAGCATCGGCACCCACGCGGGCCCCGGCGCGCTGGGGATCCTTTACTACGGAAAAGAGCGCTGAATTTATACACATAAAAAGCAGCCTTTGGCTGCTTTTTCAAAACGGATGCTCCGAAGAGGAACATCCGTTTTCTTTACAGTTTCCGGTCCTCCGGATTCTCCTTCACATCTGCCGTCCGATATACATCATAGCCCTCGTAACGGTAACTCGCGTCAATCCCCTTCATGTATACCTCACGGTCATAAATCTGATCCGTCAGGGCCGCTTTCAGTAATGTCTTGATTTCCGTATCCCTGACCGGGCTTCGTTCCATCGCCAGCAGATAATCCTCTTTGTCCACACGGCTCCAGTCGATGACCTTTCCAAGCTCCTTTTTCAGGATCGCATCCAGCCAGATCCGCGTGCTCCTGCCATTTCCCTCACGAAATGGATGCGCCACATTCATCTCCACATATTTTTCAATGATTTCATCAAAGGTGCTCTGCGGCATCCGGCTGATCTTTTCCAGAGCATCGCGAAGATACAGAACCGGCGCAAAACGAAAGCCCCCCTTCGCCAGATTGACCGTTCTGATTTTTCCTGCGAAATCATAGATGTCAGAAAACAGATACTCATGAATCTGTGCCAGTCCATGAAATGTTCCATTTTCAAAAGAATCAGGAAGCCTCTTTTCAAACAGCTCCAGCGCTCTTGCCTTGCTGATCCGTTCTTCCTCTCTGGCCAGCTTAAGAGAATCCGTTATTCCCAGTTTGTTTTTCAGCGCCATGCTGTTCCTCCAATCTTCCTGTCGAAAAATCCCGTTCCAGGGCCTTCCTTTTCTAATCTATTGTTTCCTCACTGGATCAGCATCGCGTCCCCAAAAGAGAAGAACCGGTATCTCTCCTTCACCGCCTCTTCATAGGCGGCCAGCACATGCTCCCGTCCCGCCAGGGCGGAAACCAGCATGACCAGCGTGGATTCCGGCAGATGGAAGTTGGTGATCAGGGCGTCCAGCACCTTGAAGCGGTAGCCCGGATAGATAAAAATATCCGTGTTATCGCAGCATTCCTCCAGATGGCCGTTTTCATCGCTGGCGCTTTCCACGGTGCGGCAGCTTGTGGTGCCCACGCAGATCACCCGGTGGCCGCTCTCCTTCGCCCGGTTGATTTTCTCCGCCGCTTCCGCGCTCACCTGATAATATTCGGAATGCATGTGGTGCTCCTTCACATTTTCCACCTTCACCGGCCGGAAGGTGCCAAGTCCCACATGCAGGGTCACATAGGCCAGGTCCACGCCCATGTCCTCAATCTGCTGCAGCAGCTTAGGCGTGAAATGCAGGCCGGCGGTAGGCGCGGCAGCGGAGCCGTCAAATCTGGCGTATACCGTCTGGTATCGGTTTTTGTCCTGAAGCTTGTGGGTGATGTAGGGAGGCAGCGGCATCTCGCCCAGGCGGTCCAGGACCTCTTCCCAGATGCCGTCATAGAAGAAGCGGATCAGGCGGTTTCCGTCCTCCACCACGTCCTCCACCTGCGCATGCAGAAGGCCGTCTCCAAACACCAGTCTTGTGCCGGGCCGGGCCTTTTTTCCAGGCTTTACCAGACATTCCCACACATCGCCCGTCCGGCGCTTTAATAAAAGCACCTCCACGGCGCCGCCGGTCTCCTCCCGCGCGCCCATGAGTCTGGCCGGAATCACCCTGGTGTTATTCAAAACCAGACAGTCTCCGGGGTTGAGAAAAGAGGTGATCTCC
>DWUW01000210.1 GCA_019120525.1 Candidatus Eisenbergiella stercorigallinarum
CTTTGCCCAGGATCCAGTAGTCCGCGATCATGGTTCCGATCAGGGCGGGCACAATGGCCGACAGCAGGGACAGAAAGCCCTGAATGGAATTAAGGATCCCCGCCGCCGCGAGAACCGTACCGACAATTCCCGCAATCGCCGTGGTTATCTGGCTTTTCTTTTCATCCTGTCCAAGCAGAACGGACAGAGAAAGTCCGCCGGAATAGGCGTTGGATACGTTGGTGGTCCAGGTCGCCAGGATCAGAGCGATCAGCCCCACAAGCGGAAGGCCGGAGGACGAAAGCACCACGCTGATATCATAGGTGCCGGCGCAGATCGCCAGAACCGCTCCGATCAGAAGAATGCCAAGACCGGCGGGAACGACTCCCACAATGGAGGACTTTACCACATCTGCTCTGCTTTTTGCGAAACGGCAGTAGTCTCCGGAAATGGCGGCAGCCACCACAAAGGATCCCACCGTAGCGCTCACTGCGCTGACAAAGGACATGGGGGAAGCAGGTTCATAGCCGGAAAGCACCTGCATCCCGCCGCCTGCGAGCGTATCGATCAGCGTATAGGCCAGCACGATGCCTAAAAGCGGTACGGCGATCTTATTCAGCCATTTCAGCCCGGCGAACCGAAAACAGGCTGTCAGAAGCATGATCACCCCCCAGACGATGGAGGACAGCCACACCGGGATCATAACGCCCGTCATATCCGCAAGCATGGAGGAAAAAGATTCTCCGCATACCGCCGCCTGAATGCCGAACCAGCCGATACAGGAAATGGCCAGGACCGCGCTGATGATATATTTTGCCCCCTTTTCACCCAGGGCGGAGGACGCCATCACCGCGGTTGGGAGCCCGGTGTCGCAGCCCAGCATTCCCATGAAGCACATGAACACGCAGACCAGCGCGTAGCCGGTCAGGATCGCGAGCACCAGCCCGCCCATGGAAAGGCCGTTTCCCAGCATCCCCCCAACCATAAGGGCGGGAACGCAGATCACGGAACCGATCCAGACCATGGCAATGGATCCCCAGTTCTGTCTTTCTTCCTCCCTGATCTCAAAACCAGTGGATTTTTTCATACCATTTCTCCCCTTTCTGCAGGTATTGGATCTCAAAAATCCTGATATTTATTATAATCCGGCAAAAAAAGGAGGTCATTATGGATACAGATAAACTTTTCCGCCATTCATTGTCCTTTTAGACAACAATGAATCTGCAAAAACGCTTTCCTGGTTCAGTCCGCCCGGTCAGAGCGCAGCATTCTCAGCAGAGAAAGCGCGCAGATCAGGCCGTTTGCCTGAGCGGCATCTCCCACATGAAAACCGAGCAGGTCTCCCGCCTTCTGCAGGCGGAATTTTACAGTGTTCTTATGGACAAAAAGCTGCTCCGCCGTCTGCGTGACGCTTCTGTTCGTATCCAGCAGAAAAACGGACAGTGTCCTGACGATGTCCGGTCCGTCCTTTCCTTCCAGGAGCGGCTCCAGCAGCGCGGTGCGGCTCCTCACTGCGTCCTTTCCCTCTTCGGCGATCCTCCGGCATTCCTTTACGAACTCTATTTCGGAAAGCATGAAAAAAGGCCGGCGGGGAAACACCCGTATGGCATCCTCCAGGCAGGCGTGATTGAGCTCATAGGCAGATTTTGCATCGGCGGTCTGCCGCAGCATGGGGCAGCGGGTGATCTTTGCCTCCGCTCCGTTTTCCCGGCAGAAACGCGCCAGCGCTTCGGCCCAGGCATCCATTTCCCGCAGAGTCCTCTTTCCGACCGGAAAGATCAGAATATCATTCTCATACGGCTCGCACAGGCTGATGTCCGCATAATTCCCGGATAATTCCCGGATCTGTTTTACCCACCGGGAAAGCTTCTGCGTTGTCTGGCTTTTCAGGATCCACATGTCGCTCAGGGCTTCCACATCGATATGGTACAGGTCCCCCAGCCTGCGCATCTTGATGGGCTCATCCATCAGAATGGCGCGTACCAGCTCGGACAGATCCGTCTGGTCATGCTGTTTTCCCCAGACGCCCATGCTCAGCCGCACGCCCTCTGCCGTCTGCTTCCAGAGCAGCGGATCGATCTTTCCTCTTTCCGAAAAGATCAGCAGCTTCATGCTGCCAGGGGAAAGCTCCGCCCGATAGATCCACAGGTGATCTCTCTCCCTGACCTCCCAGCAGTTCTCCGGCCCGGTATGCCGGGCAGCGATCCCCACCAGCTCCTCGCAGGCAGACGCTTCGGTGCGCGGCCAGGCCGCGGCGCTCAAAATATGATAGGCGGCGTCTGTGATCACAGCGGACGCTCTCAGCCGGTCGCTGGTGATGCGAAGGATCGTCCGCGCCGTCTGCTGCCCTTTGGGAAGCTTCGTCATCTGCTCCAGCAGGTCTGTCGCGAAGGAAGGATTATCGAGCTCATCCCTTATGATCGCGTCCATGACTTCCCGGATCACTTCGCTGTAGCGCAGGCTTGGCTCGTTTTCCGGCATACAGATCAGGACAAAATCCAGCTCATCCGCCAGACGGATCAGCCGGGGATCCACCCGGGGCATGATCAGTCCCACATAGTAGAGGATCATTCCCACCTCCCCAGCTTCCGCAAGACGCCGGATATTTGCGCACTGCGCTTCCACGTCGTCCGCCACGCTGCAGAATCCGGTGATCACCAGCTCGCTTCCCCAGAATTCAATACTGTCGTAAAGCTTCTTCTGCATGGCGGTCGGCACGGCGTATTCCAGAACCGAAATGGTGGACACGATCCGGTTCAGCCCGTTCCTTCCGGCGAGCACCTTCGCCCGGCGCAGGCAGGGCAGTTCCATCAGCTGCGCTACTGTCAGGCTCATTTTGCTTTCTCCTTTCTCTCAACAGCGTCTTATTCCGGGAACTCCGCTCCGGCCTGCGCCGCCTCGCTCATTCCCGCATGGCGATCCAGGCCTGTCCCAGGCAGATGCCGCCGTCGTTTCCGGGCACCTGTTCATTGACATAAACCAAAAAGCCGTCCTGTTCCAGCAGGCTTCTGCAGCGTTCCTGAAGCAGGACGTTGGCAAACACGCCGCCGCTTAAAGCGATCCGGCCGATCCCGGTCTTTTCCCGCAGTCCCCTGCACATGGCAAGGACCATGTCCGCCGCCGCCTCATGAAAGGCAAGGGCGAGCTCCTCCGCCAGCTGCGTCTTTTTTCCGGCGTCCTTCGTCCCCTTCCCCTCCTTCAGCCCGCGAAGGATCGCCAGAAAGAGCGTCCTCCGGTCCGCGATCAGCATCTTCCCTTCTTCCCGTATCGGAAAGGGAAGTTCCCGTTTACCTGCCTCATGCTCCGGCTCCTCTTCCCGCCTTTTTCTTTCCCGCCAGGCCGCGTTTTCCAGGGCGACGGCGCATTCTCCTTCGTAGCTGTTTTCGGCGCGGATCCCCAGCAGGGCGCTCACCGCGTCAAAAAGCCTTCCCATGCTGGAGCTTCGCTGCACCTGAATGCCTGCCGCCAGCGCCCTGCCCGCAAAATCCAGGCGGGACGCAACCTCTTCCGGCAGCCCTTCTTTTCCCGGAAGCGCTGCCAGATGGCAGGCCGCCGTCAGGGCCGCGTCCCGCGAAGAAGCGTCTCCTCCCACCAGCGGGATTTCCTCCAGATGTCCCATCCGCCGGAAGGAAGCGCCCTCGCAGACCAGGAACTCTCCGCCCCAGATATGGCCGTCCGTCCCGTATCCGGTCCCGTCAAAGATCACGGCGATGCAGCGCTCCAGCCCGTGCTCCGCCATCACGGAAGCCGCATGGGCATGATGATGCTGCACCCGCAGCAGAGGGCGGCCCGTCTCCTCCGCCAGCTTCTGCGCAAGCTGCGTCGTCAGGTAGCCTGGATGCAGATCGCAGACCAGAGTTTCCGGCCGGATGCCGAACAGTCCCTCCATCCGGGAAAGCTCACTCCGGAAGGTCTGGTGCACGCGAAGGTTTTCCATGTCTCCAAAATACTGGCTCAGATAGGCCCTGTCTCCGGCCGCAAGGCAGAACGCCGCCTTCAGATCTCCCCCGAAGGCCAGAAGGGCCGTCCTGTCCTTTTCCCCCGCCTGCGGCAAAAGAGCCCGCTGCAAAAAGACCGGCGAAGGCACGAAGCCCCGGCTCCTTCTGAGCATCTGCACATGGCCTGCCGTGACTCTCATCAGAGAATCGTCTAACGGCGTCACGATCCGCCTCGTATTCCATGCCGCCGCGGACAGAAGCTCCAAAGACCGCGCCCACAGCTGCTCCAGCTCCTCCTCTTTCGTAATGATGGGATCGTCCGTCCGGTTGGCGCTGGTCATCACCAGCGGCCCCGCCTCTTCCGTCAGAAGCTGATGCAGACCCGTGTATGGCAGGAAAGCTCCCAGATACCTGCTTTCCGAGCTCAGCGACGGGCAGAAGCTTTCTTCCGCCGCCTTTTTTCTTTCCAGGAGCACGATAGGGCGGGCCGGAGCGGTCAGAAGCTCCTCCTCCTGCCGGGAGACCTCGCAGAAGGCGCGGACGCCGCAGGGGCCGTCCAGCGACGGGAACATCACGGCAAAGGGCTTTTTCTCCCTTCCCTTCAGCAGCCGGAGACGCCGGACCGTTTCCTCCCGATCCGGGCGGCAGGCGAGCTGATAGCCGCCGATCCCCTTCACCGCCAGGATCCCGCCCTCCTTCAGAATCCGAACCGCCTCTGTAAGAGCGGCGTCTGCGCGGGCGGCCTCTCCGGCCGGAACGACGTCTTCCGGGGAAGCTCCTTCCAGCAAAACGGTTCCCGATTCAGCTGCCCCGGCCAGATCAGTTCCGGTACCGGCCTGCTTCCTGAAATCCTCCCACCCGCTCAGGATCAGCTGCGGGCCGCATTCCCGGCAGGAGATGGTCTGGGCGTGCTGTCTTCTGCCGCCGGGCGTCCGGTATTCCCGGCCGCACTCCGGACACATCCGATAATCCCGCATGGAAATGTGTTCCCTGTCATAGGGGATGGCCTCCAGGATGCTGTAGCGAGGGCCGCAGGCCGTGCAGCTGATGAAGGGATAGCTGAAACGGCGGTTCCTTCGGTCCCTCATCTCCGAAAGGCACGCCTCGCAGATGGGAAGATCCGGCGGGATCAGCGGAAGATCCGCTCCGTTTTCCGTCTCGCTCTCCACGATCCGGAAGTCCTCCGGCTCCGCGCCGGTCTCCGGGAAGCGCCTCCCGCTGCCGCAGCAGACGGACGGCCTCCCGCTGCCCAAGCAGTCGGACGGTCTCCCGCCGGAAGACATTTCCCCGGCAGCACCGCCGGAAGGCAGGGAGTTCTCTTCTGCGGAGGGCAGGGAGTTCTCTTCTTCCGTTCTTTCCACGATCACCCGGTCCACCCGCGCCGCGGACGGCGCACACGAACGGAGGCGATGGAGCATTTCCTCCACCGCCTCCACGTTTCCATATACTTCAATTCTCACCACGCCCCCGCTGTTGCACACGCTCCCGCGCAGGGAAAGCGCCCGGGCCGTTTCCGCCACAAAGGGGCGGAAACCCACGCCCTGCACCACGCCGAGTACGGTGATCTGCGCCCTCATGCTTCCGGCTTCCCGGCAGGTTCCGCCGCAGGCTTCCCGGCAGGTTCCGCCGCAGGCTTTCCCGCAGGTTCCGCCGCAGGCTTCCCCACCGCTCCCGCAGCCGGCTTCGCCGCCTGAACCGCCGCGGACTTCCCGGCAGCCCCTGCCGCGGGCTTCGCCGCGGGAGCCGGCATATTGGTCTTCAGGAAGGTATCCGACGTTTTCTCCGCCCCGGGCCGGGTATAGGCATTTTTCATGGTCAGACACTTTTTTGGACAGGTCTCCACGCAGCAGCCGCACTGGATGCAGTCGAAGCGCTCGATCCTCCAGGTCTTTTCCGCCCGGTTTACGGTGATCGCTCCGGTAGGGCATTTTCTGGAGCAGAGTCCGCAGAGAATACAGGTATCGATATCAATTTCCACATGGCCCCTGGTCCGCTCCGGGTATTCCCGGGGCTGTTCCGGATAGGGTCTGGTAACGGGCGGGCTGAACAGGTTTTTTAACGCCGTCCGCGTAAATTTCATGGTCCTCATATTTTTCATGGCGAAATCCGCCTCCTTCTCTCCGCCGCCGCAGGCAGCGATTCCTTCTTCGGGGACGCGCTCCTGAGGACGCGCTCTTTCCCCTTTCGCTTACCTTTCCGTACAGCTGATGCAGGGATCGATGGTCAGGATCATGATCGGCACATCAGCCAGCTGGCACCCCTTCAGCGTCTGGATCAGCGCCGGAAGGTTGGCAAAGGTGGGCGTGCGCACACGGAAACGGTCGATGAACTTCGTCCCGTTGGCCTTCACATAGTAGACGGCCTCGCCTCTCGGCTGCTCCTCCCGCATGAAATACTCGCCCTCCGGGAAGCCCTTGAAGGGAACCGCCACCTCGCCGCCGGGGATTTTGGAGGCCGCCTGGCGGATCAGGTCGATGGACTGGAAGATCTCCCGGATGCGCACGTCGCATCTGGCGTAGCAGTCTCCCACGTCGCTGGTCACCGGTTCAAAATTCAGATCCGAATAGGCCGCATAGCCCAGCTTCCGGTTATCGAGAGCAATGCCGCTGGCCCGCATGAAGGGCCCCACGGCGCCCAGATCGTGCGCCTGCTGTTTCGTAAGAAGCCCCACCCCGCGCAGTCTGGTATTTACGGCCGCGTCCGAAAGGAAGACTCCGCAGAGCTCTTTCAGCTCCGCCTCCATATCCTGGAAGTTCGCCACAAACTGACGCAGCATGGCGGCATCCATATCCTTTCTCTGGCCGCCGATCTTATTTACGGAAAAAATCACTCTGCCGCCGGTGGATGCCTCAAACATATCCAGCACCTTCTCCCGAAGCCGCCAGGACTGCATGAACAGGCTCTCAAAGCCGAAGGCGTCAGCCAGAAGGCCAAGCCAGAGCAGATGGCTGTGGATCCGGCTCATCTCGCACCAGATGGTGCGCAGATATCTGGCGCGGGGCGGGATCTCAATGTTCATGATGTGCTCCACGGCCTCGCAGTAACCCATGCCGTGCATGAAGCTGCAGATGCCGCAGATCCGCTCCGCCACATATACATATTCGGTAAATTCCTTTTTTTCAACCAGCTTTTCCAGGCCTCTGTGGACGAAGCCGATGGAGGGAACCGCTTCCACCACCTTCTCATCCTCCAGGACCAGATCCAGATGGATCGGCTCCGGCAGCACGGGATGCTGCGGCCCGAACGGGACAATACTTTTTGTGGACATTACTTTTCCTCCTGTTTTTCCGGCTGCTGTGCGGCAACATTTCCCGGCCTCTGTGCGCCGGCCTTTTCCGGCTGCGAAGCGGCAGTTTCTTTTCTGTAGGGCGTCTTGTTTTTCAGCCGATACAGGGTTCCATGGTAGTCCGTGGACATCATCTTCACCTTCACGCCGAACAGGTCGTGCATCTCATTCTCGTACAGCCATGCCGGAGCATAGATATCGCTGATGCTCACGATCTCATCGTCCGGCAGGATGGAAAGCCGCA
>DWUW01000211.1 GCA_019120525.1 Candidatus Eisenbergiella stercorigallinarum
CTTCGTTTCAAGAGAAGTTGTGCTAAGGCGGGGATCCAGCAGGAGATCCGTAAGAGAGAGCATTACGAGAAGCCCAGCGTAAGGCGCAAGAAGAAGTCCGAAGCGGCAAGAAAGCGTAAATATAACTAAGCGAACGGAAGTCCTTGGCAGGCACTGTCAGGGACTTGTGTTTTATACGGATGGAAAGTTTTTCCTGCCGTACAAAGAGAGCGCCCTGCGGCAGGCGCGTACTTACTGATATCAGCGAAGCGGCTTTGGGCTGCTTCAGAAAGGCACGGGGAGGAAAGAAATGGAAAGAAACTGGAAGATGAGAACGGCCGGCCTGGTCCTTGCGGCACTGATTGGCCTGGGGACTTTGTTTGGTACGGGAGTGGACGCGAAGGCGGCCGGAGCGATCGCGAAGGGGATCGATGTCTCCATGTATCAGGAGGCGGTCAACTGGAGCGCGGTGGCGTCAGAAGGCTACAGCTTCGCTTTTATCCGCGTGGGAAGCGCGAAGAGCGGCCTTGACCCCTATTTTGCCCAGAATATGGTAGGCGCCGCGGCAGCGGGGCTGAAGACGGGCGTGTATCTGTATTCCTACGCGACCACGGTGGAGGCCGCCCTGGCAGAGGCCCAGTTCACGCTGGCGGCGATCGCGCCCTTTACGGTGAATATGCCGGTGGTGTTCGATATCGAGGATAAGGTACATAAGGCTCTGTCCACACAGGAGCTGGTGGCCCTGGTGGTAGCATACTGCTCTGTGATCGAGAACGCGGGCTACTATCCCATGGTCTATTCCAATAAAAACATGCTGACGACGCAGATCGGCGTCCTTCCCTATGACATCTGGGTGGCGCAGTACGCGGATGCCTGTGAATATCCGAATCCTGCCTTCTGGCAGTTTACCAGCAGCGGTTCCGTGAGCGGGATCGACGGGAATGTGGACCTGAACTTCCAGTTCAAGGATTATTCCGATATCATCATCCCCTATGGCTTTACCACGAGAAACGGCAATACCTATTTTTATAACAATTATAAGATGCAGCGCGGCTGGGTGGAGTACGAAGGGAACCGTTATTTTATGAATGCGGACGGGACCCTGTACAAGAACGGCTGGCTTACGGACGGCGTATATACCTGGTATATGGATACGTCGGACGGACATATGCTGCGTGACCTGGTGACGATCGGCGGGAAGAATTATTATTTTGACGCGAACGGCGTGATGCAGACCGGCCTGGTCAATATCGGAGGGCTGGCCTACCTGTTCGGGGCGGACGGTTCCATGCAGTTCGGCTGGTATTCGGACGCGCAGGGGCTGCGTTATTTTAAGGAAGACGGAAGCATGGCGATGAACGAGACGCTTACGCTGGACGGAAAGACGTGGGTATTCGACGCCGCCGGGCTTGGCACGGAATATGTGGCGCCTGAGATCGACCTGACCGGGATAGACCCGTCCACCTGGGTCCTTGATCCGGCTACCGGAAACATGATCGACTCCGCCACCGGGCTTGCCGTGGATCCGGCCATCGCGGCAGCGGTGATCGCGCAGGCCCAGGCAGCCATCGCGGCGCAGTGAGATACGGTTGGTGAGTGTGTGCCGTCCGGCTTTCCCAAGAAGGGAGGCCGGGCGGTTTTTTCATGAAATTCCCGCGGAAGACATAGAATGTGTTATAGACTGGATCGAGGGGAGAATCCCTTATGTTAAACCGGATCAGACACAGCGGGAAAAAACGGAGGGCAAAACGGTTCCCTGCTTTCATGCTTGCCGTCCTGCTCCTGGCAGGGGCGCCGGCGGGACAGCTGCATGCGGGGATGGTATGGGGGCAGGAGGACGGCGGACAGGAAATCGCTGAGCAGACGCAGGACGTGGAAAACAGACAGGAGGCAGGCAGAGCCCTGCAGCTTTCCGCCCCGTCTGCCGTTTTGATGGAAGCGTCCACCGGAACGGTAGTCTATGCGCAGAATGCGGATGTCCCCTGTTCCCCGGCGAGCATTACCAAGATCATGACGCTGCTCCTTATTTTTGAAGCGCTGGAAAAAGGAGACATCAGCCTGGAGGACGAGGTGATGACCAGCGGGCACGCACAGTCCATGGGCGGAAGCCAGGTTTTCCTCGAAGAAGGGGAAATGCAGACCGTGGATACCCTGATCAAATGCATCGCTGTGGCAAGCGGAAATGACGCCGCTGTGGCCATGGCGGAATTTATAGCCGGGAGCGAGGAGGAATTCGTTTCCCGCATGAATGAAAAGGCGCGGGAGCTCGGGATGGAAAATACGCATTTCCTGGATTGCTGCGGGCTGTCGGATTCTGATGACCACCATACCTCGGCCAGGGATGTGGCGGTCATGTCCAGGGAGCTGATCACGCGTTATCCCCGGATCTTTGATTATACCGGGATCTGGATGGAAGATATTACCCATAACACGGCAAGGGGAAGCAGTACATTTACGCTGTCCAGCACCAATAAGCTGCTGAAGCAGTATCAGTGGGCCACAGGCCTGAAAACCGGTTCTACCAGCAAGGCAAAGTACTGTGTCTGCGCCACCGCGGAAAGGAATGGCATCGAACTGATCGCCGTGATCATGGCCGCGCCGGATTATAAGGGGCGTTTTGACGACGCGGTGACGCTGCTGAATTATGGCTACAGTGTTTGTGCCCTTTACCGGGATGAAAACCGGGAAAACCTTCCCGATATCCGGATCGCGGGCGGCGTGAAGGACGAAGCCGGGATCGCCTGCAGGGAGCCGTTTGTCTGGCTGGATACGAAGGGAAGCGACCTGGGCATGGTGGAGAAAACGCTGCGGCTTCCCGAGGAGGCGCAGGCTCCGGTGGAGGCCGGACAGAAGGCAGGGGAGGCGGTCTACCGTCTGGACGGGAGGACGCTCGGGACCGTGGATGTGGTCTATACGGAGTCCGTGGCCGCCGCCGGGCTCGGTGACTATCTGAAAAAAGTTCTCGCATATTTTCTTTTATAAGGGCGGGAAGTATGATATACTGTAGGTTAGCCTGGGCACGGATGCTGCCGGCTGTATTTCAGACAAAAGGAGTAAATGTGTGGTTTATTTTTTGATCGGCCTTCTCTGCGCGGCCGCAGTCTTTTTCCTGTGCGCGGCACTGTATGATTCCAACCGCTTTGCCGTCCGGGAATATCATATCCGCTGCAGGGGCCTGAAAAGGAAATATCGGTTCGTCATGCTTTCCGACCTTCACAACAAATGCTACGGAAAGCACAATGAAAAGCTTCTTGCGGCGATAGAGGAGCAGAAGCCGGAAAGCATCCTGATCGCCGGGGATATGCTCACCTCGGAAACGCCGGAACGCTTCGGACCCGCCCTGGAGCTTGTGGAGAAGCTGGCGGAACGTTATCCGGTTTATTACGCCAATGGCAACCATGAATACCGGATGAAGACAGAGGAAGCGCATTACGGGACCGGATACCGCCGTTATCATGCCAGGCTGGAGAGAAAGGGAGTCGTTTTCCTGGAGAATGACAGCGTGCTCCTGCCGGAGGCGGGGATCCGTATCTACGGGGTGGAGATCGGGAGAGAGTATTATAAGAAGCTGAAGGGGACTCCGATGGACGGAAGGTACCTGAAGAAGCTGCTGGGAAAGCCCTCAAAGGGGGATTACCATATCCTGATCGCGCATCATCCGGATTATTTTACTGCCTATGCGGACTGGGGGGCCGATCTGGTGCTTTCCGGCCATGTACATGGAGGCATCATGCGCCTGCCGCTTCTGGGCGGCGTCATTTCGCCTACGCTGCGGCTTTTTCCCAAATATGACGGCGGCCTGTTCCAGGAGGGAAGCAGTACCATGATCCTGGGGAGGGGGCTGGGGAGCCATACGGTCCCCATCCGCATCTTCAATCCGGGAGAACTGGTTGTGGCAGAGCTGGAGCCGCAGTAGAAGACGAAAGGAACGGTTATGGCGCTTGAGGTAAAGCTGCAGGCATTTGAAGGCCCCCTGGACCTTCTTCTGCATCTGATAGAAAAAAACAGGGTTGACATTTACGATATCCCCATTGTTGAGATCACGGACCAGTATCTGGAAACCATCCGCCAGATGGAAGAAGCGGATATGAACGTGATGAGCGAGTTTCTCGTGATGGCGGCGACCCTCCTGGATATTAAGTGCCGGATGCTCCTGCCGCGGGAAAAGGATGAAGAAGGGGAAGAGGAGGATCCCCGTACGGAGCTTGTGGAAAAGCTTCTGGAGTACAAGGCCTACAAATATATGGCGCTGGAGCTTGCGGATATGGAGGTGGACGCGCAGAGGGCCTTTTACAGGGAGCCTTCGCTTCCGCCTGAGGTGGAAGCGTACAGGCAGCCGGTGGATTATGAAGAGCTGCTGCGGGGCGTGACCCTGACCCGCCTGAACGAAGTGTTCCAGTCCTGCCTGAAGAGGCAGGAGGACAGGCGTGACCCTGTACGCAGCCATTTCGGAAAGATCGAAAAGGATGAGGTCAGTATTGAGCAGAAAGCCGGTTACATTGCCTCCTATATCAGAAGCCACAGGAAGCTGAACTTCCGGGAGCTTCTGGAGAACAGAAGGAGCCGGATGGATGTGATCGTGACCTTCTTGGTGGTGCTGGAGCTGATGAAGACCGGAGCGGTGAGCGTCAGCCAGGATGGGGTGGAGGAGGATATCATCATCACCGTTTCCGGGACGGCACAGGAACTGGACGGCCTGCGCCTGACTTCCCTGGGAGAACCGGCGGAAAACGATGGAAAGGATAGGGAGGATGCAAGAGGAACACAAGAAGGCGGCGCTGGAAGCGATCCTGTTCGCCATGGGTGATTCCGTGGAGCTGGACAGGCTGGCCGCGGCGATTGAGGAAACACCGGAGGAAACAGGACGTCTTCTGGCCCGGATGAAGGAATCGTGGGAAAAGGAAAACAGGGGCGTCTGTCTGGTGGAATATGAAGGATCTTTTCAGATGTGCACCAGAGGGGACATGTACGAATATCTGATCCGTGTGGCGAAAGCCCCGAAAAAATACGCGCTTACGGAGACTCTCCTTGAGACCCTTTCCATTGTCGCTTACAGACAGCCGGTCACCAGGCTGGATGTGGAAAGGATCCGCGGCGTGAACAGTGACCACGCCATCAGCCGTCTGGTGGAGTATGGGCTGGTGATGGAGCTGGGAAGGCTGGACGCGCCGGGAAGGCCGCTTCTGTTCGGGACCACAGAGCAGTTCCTGCGCACCTTCGGGGTGAGATCCCTGGAGGAGCTGCCCAGGCTGGATGAGGGGAAGCTGGAGGAATTCCGCGCGGAAGCGGAAGAAGAAGCCCGGGAGATGGATGCCGGTACGGCCGGGGCCGGAAACTGAAAGGAGCGGAACGCTTAAAAGCGTCTGCATAAGAAACGAAGCCGCCTGAGGGCGGCCGCATGGAGGAATGTCCATGCAGGAAGGAGGAAGGTATGCTGTTTCTCATCATCGGGATCATCGTGATCCTTGTCATCGCCATCCTGTTTTCCGGATATAAGAAGGCGCCGCCGGATACGGCCTTCATTATTTCCGGTATGAGGAAAAAGATCATCATCGGCAAGGCCAGCGTGAAGATCCCGTTCCTGGAGCGGATGGACAGGCTGAGCCTGAAGCTGATCGCCATTGAGGTGAAGACTACCAACGCGGTTCCCACTGCGGATTATATCAATATCCAGGTGGACGCGGCCGTCAATGTGAAGATCTCCAGCGAACCGGCAAAGCTGGCGCTTGCCGCCGAGAATTTCCTGAACCAGAACACGCAGTACATCGCCGGCATCGCAAGGGAGGTGCTGGAAGGAAATATGCGTGAGATCGTGGGCCGTATGCGCCTGGAGGAAATGGTCAGCGACCGCCAGAAGTTCGCCAACCTGGTGAAGGAGAACGCGGAACCGGACCTGGCTGCCATGGGGCTTGATATTGTCAGCTTCAATGTACAGAATTTTTCCGACGGCAACGGCGTGATCGAGGATCTGGGTATCGACAACATTTCCCAGATCAAGAAAAAGGCGGCCATCGCCAAGGCAGAGGCGGAGAAGGAGATCGCCGTGGCCAAGGCGGAGGCGGACCGTCAGGCCAACGACGCCAGGATCAACGCGGAGCGCGAGATCGCCAAGAAGAAT
>DWUW01000212.1 GCA_019120525.1 Candidatus Eisenbergiella stercorigallinarum
CAAGCCATTGGTACAACTTACCTTCAATACTCCCCACCACACTTCTCAATCTTGAATTATGAATACATCTATGAGCCGCACATTGCCAAAAACCATTTTTTAAACACCGATCACAATTCTCACCTGTCCCCGGAATGCGCATCATATGATTAGGACAAACTAATTGATAATCATGTGCCGTATACAGCACGCGTACCTTACATCTGTTTTGTTTCCTATATTGCTCAATCTCCATCAGGATCGAAGGCGTGAGCTGAAAATTAAAATTATTCAGATGGACTATATCCGGATGAAAATCCTCCAGAACCCTTCTGATCTTCCTTCTGGCCTCCGTTGAATAAATAATCCGAAGGGGATAAGTCAGTTTTGTCAGCTTGCCGGAATGGAAATCCACCGCAGATGTATAGCTTTCTGCATGATTTCCCACAATACGGCCCTCATGTTCCATCCCAAAATACTGCACTTCATGTCCCATCCGCTGAAGCTGCTTTCCCGTTTCAAAGAGATAGGTTTCCGATCCTCCGTTCGGATATAAAAATTTATTAACCATCAAAATTTTCATCATATATCCTTTATGGTGTATACAGCTTCAATGTCTGTGCTACTACATCATCCCAATTGTACTTATTACAAACAAAATCTTGACATTCCCGTCGGATATCTTCCACTTGCTCCGGATGCGTAAGCAGACTGGAAAGTTTTTCCCTGAGATCCTCTACATCACCCTTACGAAAAATAGCAGCGTGATTCTCCACCACTTCTGTATTTTCCTTAATATCACTTACCAGGCAGCAATCTCCAAAGCTCATGGCTTCCAACAGCGTTAAAGCCATACCTTCCACATCGCTCGGGAGCACAAAAAGATATGCGTTGGAATACAGCTCCTCCAGGCACTGACCATGCACGAAATCTGTCATAATGATCCGATCATCCTTCGCCGCCATTTTTCGGATCTGCTCCACATAAGCATGACTATGGCTGCTCCCCCCTGCGATCACCAGCTTCTTGTCCGTTTCCAGCTGGTAAAAAGCCTCTATCAGATAATGTAACCCTTTTTCAGGCACGATCCTCGCGAGAAACAGAATGTAACTGTCTTTTTCCAGGCCATAACTCTCTCGGATCAGTTCAGCTCTCCGTATTTGCGGCCGGGAAATTCCATTCGGGATGAAATGTGTCCGCCTTCCATAGGTTTCCAGAAAATATTCCTGTACATTCCTGGAAAGAACGATCACCTCGTCTGCATATTTCGCCGCAATCCGTTCGCCCAGTTTCAGCATATTGGAAGCAAAATTCCCCCATTTGGATCGCTGCCAGTCCAATCCGTGAATTGTGGCGACAATCCTGATTCCAAACAGCTTCGGGATCAGAAGCATGATACATGGTCCTTCTGCATGAAAATGGATTACATCATAATGTCCAAAAAGCGCACGAACCGCCGCCAAAAATGAATACACGATCGCATTCAGAGAACTGCTCTTCGGTGTAGGAATCGTGATTAATCGGATACCATTATAATACTTGCCTCTTCTCTGATCAAATTTCTTCCCCGCCGTATGTCTCCCATACCGGTTATACGCGTCCACCCGGCATCCTAGCTTCACCAGCCTCGTGGACAGCTCGTCCACCACGATCTCCACGCCGCCCTCCCTGGAAGGGATCCGCTTGTGGCCGATCATGGCGATCTTAAGGGGTTTTTTGTTGCTTTCCGCGTCGATCCCTTCCCGGCCCTTCATTCCTTCTTTGATCAGGTCGAAAACAAAGGAAAAGTTGGTATCCAGATAGCGGACCAGCAGGCGTTTGGGATCCTGGCCGATCCGGTAAAGCCATTCCATGCAGATCTCCTGCATCCATTTGGGAGCCCGCTTTATCGTTCCGGCATGGAAGTCGAAGCCCGCGCCCACGCCAAGCATGAGGCCGCAGACCCTGCCGTCATGATCCGCCATCCACTTTTCCTGCTTGGGAGCGCCCAGCCCCACCCAGATAAAGTCCGGCCTCGCCGCATTGATCCGCTCCACGGCCTCCCGGTCCTCTTCCTCTGTCATGGGGCGGAAGGGGGGCGAATACATGCCGACGATATTCATGTCGGGATATTGGGCGGACAGCTTCTTCCTGAGGGCGTCCAGGGTCTTCTGCGTACTGCCGTAAAAATAATGCCGATAGCCTTTCTTTTCCGAAAGGCTGAAAATCTCGGGCATCAGATCCGGTCCGGGCACCCGGCCGGCTTCCTTTTCCCCTCCCATGTGCTGGACAATGGAAAGCGGCTTTCCGTCCGGAATATTCATGACAGCCCCGTTCTGCACCGCCCTGTACTGCGGGTCACGGTAGGCTGTCACCGTAGTATGGACATTGGACACACAGATATAATGTCCCTTCAGTTCCTCCAGATGCTCCTCGATATGGCGCACCGTTTTTTCCATATCCGTAACGTTGATCTTTGTCCCCAGGATGCTGTAATACTTTAAATTTTCCGTCATTTGGTTCTCTTTTCTCATTTTTTTCTGACAATTTGATTTTTAAAATCGTTTTTTCATTTTTTCTGATTATTCCCGCCCTCTTCGGAATTATTTCAGTCTTTTTATGAAAATCCCATATAAATATCTGAATTCAAAGGTTCTTCCGAAAAACAGAAGAAAAATTCCGTTATAAATGACCGTGACCGCCGCCGCCATGCCAATCATGCGAAGCAGGCTGACCGTTGAAAGAAGCAGGCTTCCGGCATACGCGCAGGCCGCAAGGGCCAGCACGGAAACGCCGATGTAACGGAACGCATCATAAAAGTAGGTATCCGCCTTCCTGTCAAAGCAGGCCCGGTAGATGATGACTGGCCGGATCACGTTGGCGATCAGTCCGGAAAGGATCGTGCCGATATAAACGCCAAGAAGGCCGACGCGCTGCACCAGCACAATGGAAAGCACCAGGTTCACGGCTCCCTGGATCAGAGGCAGGAACTTGTCCTGTTCAAATACGCCGGCAGCAGTCTTATAATTGGAGAGCACCACCCGCTCTCCCTTGAAATAAAAATCGATCAGGATCGCTCCCACCACAGCCGCAGGCAAGGCAAAACGGTCGCCGTAATACCAGGTGATGAACGGGGTCAGCAGAAGGAAAAAGCCCACGGAAGCATAGCCGTAGATCCAGGATGCAAAAAAGCGGTAAACCCGGAACATCTCATACTGCTTCTCCTCTGATTCCGTCGCGATCAGGTTCCCGAAGCTGGAGATGACAGAGTTGAAGATCACATTAACGAAATTGGCGATCAGGTTGATCACCTTGTTGTAGTTATCCACATAACCGGACATGGTGACGTTAATGAAACCGGTGATGATGATGGAATCCGTCTGCAGCCTCGCGGCATCCCCTACCTTGTGGCAGACCAGAGCCCCTGTTTTTTTCTTAATATCGGAAAGCTCCGACGGCGTGAGTTTCCTCACGTTTTTTTCCCTTAGAAGGGGATACTTCCGGTTCAGATACGCGTTGGCGAAAATCTTCTGGACCAGTTCGATGGCCGCGGCTGCAAACAGGTACAGATAGAAATCCGGGACCGCAAGCAGGAGCGCGATCTGGGTCAGCACCGTGGCGATCTTCGTCAGCGTGAGCACATTGGACTGGATATAATTCTTCTGCTCCGCGTTGGGCAGGCTGTACTTGTATGCCACAAAATAGGAGCTTACCGTATTGAACAGAAAGATCAGGTAGTAATTGATCAGATCCGCGTTGCTGTCAATCCCCACCGGATCCCTGATCAGACGCGGGAGGAAGGGTACCAGCACCAGTCCCGCAAGGGCGATCACAAGGGCGATCGCCCGGTAGGCCTTTTTGTAAAACTGCATGTAGGCCTTGACCGTCTCCCGGTCTCCCCTGGCCACCGGCCCATACAGGCTGAAGTTCACCGCCGTCCCCAATCCCAGCTCCGCCAGGGAAAGTACGGAAAGGATGCTGGTATAGGTACTGTTTACGCCAAGCAGCGTCTCGCCCAGCTTAATGATGAAGATCTTCTGTAAAGCGATCCCAAGGACGCCTGTTACGGCATTGCTCAGATAGCCGAACAGGATGTTCCGGGCCGCATATTTCACTCGTCCCATTTACGATTTCTTTCTGGCTTTTTTGAAAATTCCCTATTTCATGATTATGTGTATCTTACCATAAACGGACGGGTTCTTCAACCAAACTGACCGTTTTCTTTGGAAAGACATGGATTTCATTTCTTTTCTATGCTATATTTATAATTCAAGGGCATAATACTGACAATAGAGGAATAGGGTATGAAATCAGGAAAATTCACAACAAAGGTAGCTGTATTTTTAGTGTCGCTGTTTATCGCCGGACTCATTCCGATAGCGCTCATCAGCCGTTATGATTACCCCTGTGCGGACGATTTCGGCTTCAGCGCATACAGTCATATCGCATGGCAGGAAGATCACAGCATACCTGCTGTCCTCGGCGGAGCCGTGCGGACGGTGGCCGAGCGCTGGTATGGCTGGCAGGGAACCTTTTCCAGCATTTTCGTCATGGCGCTCCAGCCAGGCATATGGGGAGAGCAGTTTTACAGTCTGGTTCCCTGGATCATGATCGGAGCCATGTCCGCTTCTACTCTGTATTTCCTGCATGTTGTCCTGCGAAAAACGGTCCGTGCCGAACGCAGCGTATTCCTGTGTATTTCCATGCTCTACCTGATTTTTGCCCTGGAATGCATGATCGATAAAACGCAGGCCTTCTTCTGGTTCAACGGCGCCGCTCATTATATGATCCCCCACAGCGTCGCCCTTACGCTGGCCGGCATGCTGATCAGCCATCTCACACAGCGCCCCTCCGTTTCAGAGGGACATTTTTCCCATTCCGGCCTGAAGAGACCGGTACGTTTTCTCCTGATCTGTCTCGCTTCCGTTTTTGTGGGCGGAAGCAATTACATTACAGCCCTGATCACCGCCATCCTTTTCCTGTCCGTGTTCCTCCTTCTTCTGGTTTTCCGGAAGAAAAAAGAGGCAGGGCTTCTGGCGGTTCCGCTGATCCTTTTTTTTGCCGCCTTTTTCCTTAACGTCTTGGCTCCCGGCAATTCCGTACGACAGTCGGAGATGCTGAATCGTCCCGGAGTCATAAAATCGATCCTGCTGTCCTTTTATTACTGCGTCGAGTATATTACGGAAATATGGTTTGACTGGACCTGGCTTCTGTTTGTCCTCGCTGTATTTCCTTTCCTCCGGGAAGCGGCAGGGCAGGCCGCGCGGCGTTTTTCTTTCCCCTGCCCGCTGCTGGTGCCGGCTTTTTCCTATTGTCTGCTTTCCGCCATGTTCACTCCCAGTCTGTACGCAACCGGAGATGTAGGCGGAGGAAGGATTTTCAATATTATCTTCCTTGACTTTCTTCTCCTTCTTATGGGAAACCTGTTTTATCTTGCCGGATGGCTCCGCCATCGGAAAGCAGCTCCTGCCCGGTTAAACGCCCCATCAGCCGATGCTTCCGGAACCGGATATGCCGTCGGCATGGAAAACGGGCTGGAAAGCAGGAATATGAAGCTGTACCTGCTCACGGTTTTTGCGGCGGCTGCCTTCATTGGCATTTTGTACGCCCGTGTGGATCCTGATTTTTTTACCTCGGCCTCGGCCGCGCATTCGCTGATTTCCGGGGAAGCGGCCCAATATGGAGAAGAAACCTCTGCCCGGACGGAGGCTCTGCATACCTGCTCCGCCCCGGATATTCAGCTTGAACTGTTTCAGACACAGCCATATCTGTTGTTTTTCAGCGATATTTCCACGGATCCGGCCGACTGGAAAAATGTTTCCATGTCCAGATATTATCAGAAATCCAGCGTCTCCGGCATCCCGCGGGAGACCGGAGAACCGTCGGAATAAATGTTGTTTTAAGAGCTTCTT
>DWUW01000213.1 GCA_019120525.1 Candidatus Eisenbergiella stercorigallinarum
GGCGAAGCAGACCCATTCCGCGCCGGTGCAGAAGATCACCATCATCCCCAGAACCTCCGGAGCCCTGGGCTACACCATGCAGGTGGATGAGGGCAACCATTATCTCATGAGTAAGGAAGAGATCGAAAACAAGATCGCCACATTTACCGGCGGCCGCGCGGCTGAGGAAGTGGCGTTCGGCTCCATCACCACGGGCGCTTCCAACGACATCGAACAGGCCACGAAGCTGGCCCGCGCCATGATCACCCGCTACGGCATGAGCGACGACTTCGATATGGTCGCCCTGGAAACCGTCACCAACCAGTATCTGGGCGGCGACGCCTCCCTTGCCTGCTCCGCCGAAACTCAGACTGAGATCGACAGACAGGTCGTGGAGCTGGTGAAGAAGCAGCATGAAAAGGCAATAAAGATCCTCCAGGACAACAGGAAGAAGCTGGACGAGCTGGCGGAGTACCTGTATGAGAAGGAGACCATTACCGGGGAGGAGTTTATGAAGATCCTGGATGGTACGGAAGCGTAAAGGAAGAAAACATGAAACAGAAAATTACCATAGGAACCCACATGTCGATCGCGCAGGGGCTTGAAAAAACAGCGGAGAACGTGGTGAAGATGGAAGCGGATACCATGCAGATATTCAGCAGAAATCCCAGGGGCTCCAACTTCAGGACGCCGGAGGAAAAGGAAATCGCAGGCTTCCAGCGCATCCGGCGGGAGCATGGCTTCGGCCCCATTCTGGCCCATGCGCCCTATACCATGAATCTGGCAAGTGATACGGAGAAGGTATATGAGTTCGCCTGTACGGTGATCCGGGAGGATGTGGCGCGGATGGATGCGCTTGGCATTGAAAATCTGGTCTTTCATCCGGGAAGCCATACGGGCATCGGGGCAGAAAAGGGGATTGCAAACATCATTGCCGGGCTGGATCAGGCCATCACCGGGGAAGAAAAGATCACGGTGCTTCTGGAAACCATGAGCGGCAAGGGCACGGAGATCGGGGATCGGTTTGAGCAGCTGGCCGCTATCCGAAACGGCGTGAAGCATCCGGAGCGCATCGGCATCTGCCTGGATACCTGTCATGTATTTGTCGCCGGATACGATATCGTGAACGATCTGGACGGCGTGCTTGCAGAATTTGACCGCATTCTGGGCCTTTCCCTCCTTCGTGCTGTGCACTTAAACGACAGCTGCATGCCCTTTGGCTCTCATAAGGACAGGCATGCGGCCATCGGAGAGGGGATGATCGGCTGGGAGGCGCTTTTAAACGTGATGCGCCATCCGGCGCTGAAGAACCTGCCCTTTTATCTGGAGACGCCTTTTGACGACGCGGGACATAAGGAGGAGATCCGAAGGATACGGGAGGCGTTGGAGATGCCGTGTGAAAATTTATACATCATCGTCTGACGGAATGTACAGCGCCGGGCGTTCTTTTTGTGGCAGGGGAAGTGCGCAGCGCGAAAGCCGGGCGGTATGCCTGCAACACGGCAGACAGCAGATCATGCATGTTCCGTACAGATTTCGGGGAATGTGTCAGTGCCTCGTGATTGATCGCCTGCTGTACGGTCTTCTGCGTGAGGTCGCAGATTTTTATGGACATTAGCTCCTGCAGATCGGTTTTTGCAGAGCGCTTGTATTCCCGGATAGTCGTCGGAGGTTTGTGGAAAAATATCTCATGCGTAGGGAGATATTTACCATGGCCTCCGGGCCTGGACAATATTTTCTGGAATTCCGCTCCGGTGCTGGTAACACTGGGGCGGTACTTTTTGCGTAGTGCGTAAATAACAAGAGTGATTACTGTGCAAAGCATAGTCACAAATCCGAATAGCTCATCATATGTAACCATAAGCACCAGCCCCCTTTCGCATAGCGTCCGGCGGGCTGGCATAACGCCCCAACGGCCCCTGGGTAAGTATATTATATTGTCAAGGTTCTTCTCCACGGCTGTTTGCCAGGGGATTTTGTGACGTCGTAAATTATTTCAGCAGATCAGCGACGTTGATGGTCAGCTCCGGGAAGATGCTGACGGGGACATCATCCGAAAAGAGATAGAATACGGGAGCTGCATCCTCTTCATAACGGTATATGGTAGTACGCTCCTTGGCCGGATCAACGATCCAGTATTCCCGGACACCGGATTCGGAGTACAGAGCGTTCTTGGTGGAATAATCCATCCGGCGGCTGGACGGGGAGACGATCTCGATCACCAGATCAGGAGCTCCGTTGCATCCGCGGTCATCCAGCTTGGAGGGATCGCAGATCACGGAAATATCCGGTTCCACCCAATTTTTCCCTTCAGCATCTGGATTAACACCGAAAGGCCCCATCATGACTTCACAACTATCCGCATGAATATTTACATACTTATCAAAGGCATCTGCCAATTCCAGGACAAGAGTCTGATGGATCGTATTTGGAGTAAGGGATCTATACAGTTTGCCATTGATCAAGTTTGCCCTGCAGCTTTCCGGGAGATTCCAGTAATCTTCAGCTGTACAATTTTCTTTTACCATCGGTATGAAGGCTGTTCCTGAAAGATTCTCAATCTCATTTTTGCTCATTCCTCCCTCGTAGGACGTGGCCTGCGGATCTACGCAAGATGCTTTTCTGGCCATTGCATATGAATTCTCCTTTGAGATTAGTTCCGGATTTGCATATTTGGCCGCCATGCCAAAGGCAGAAGTGGATTCAGAGGTATCAGAAGAAATATCAGTTTGAATGAACCGCACGAAGGCATACACTGTCTCAAGCTTCTGCTCCGGAAGTTTCTGAAGCAGATTCATTGTTTTTTCCAAAGTTGAAATATACATACGTCCCCTTTCGTATACATAAAATAAAATCCCGTACCTGCGCCACTTCGCGTAAATACGGGATTTTTTAAAGCATGCGGATAACAGGACTCGAACCTGCATGGTCTCCCACTGGAACCTAAATCCAGCGCGTCTGCCAATTCCGCCATATCCGCCGACGGGCATCATTATACGACGTGGGCTTTCCGTCTGTCAAGACGGAAAGCCCACGGATTTTCGCGGCCTTCGCGGGTTTTCATGCGCGGGTTTTTACGGCGCGCCCGGCAGGAAGCTGTTTTCCCGGAACAGGGTCACTTTTTGTCAAAAAAGGAGCAGATCATCCGCACGCAGCCTTCCATTCCCACACGGGAGCTGTTGACCATGATATCAAAGCTTTCCGGGCGGCCCCACTTTTTGTCGGAGAAGAAGTTGTAATAAAGCGCCCGCTGCTTGTCCATCTTGCGGATGAGGGACTCCGCTTCACGTTCCTTCAGGTTCTGGCGCTCCATGATGCGCGCCACCCTGTCAGCCCATTCCGCATGGATGAAGAAGGAGGTGACGCCGGGATAATCCGCCAGGACGAAGTCGGCGCAGCGGCCGATGATGATGCAGGATTCCTGATGCGCCAGCTGGCGTATGATCTGGGACTGCACATTGAAAAGCATATCGTTCAGAGGAAGTCCGAAGCCTGTCATTTCGTCCGCGTAGTCGCTGGGAACGGTATAGAGCCAGGGATTGGCCCGCTTTTCGTCCACATCCTTCAGGTATTTCTCGCTGATGCAGCTTTTTTCGGATGCCATGCGGATGAGCCGGCTGTCATAGCATTCGATACCCAGCCTTTCGGCGGCCTGTTTTCCGATCTCATGTCCTCCCCTTCCGAATTCTCTGCTGATGGTAATGATGGTATTCGCCATGCCGATACCCCCTTTCCGTGGAAGGAACAGTTTTCTTTTCTGATTTTATAGTACCTCTTTTTGTGAAATATGTCCATAAAAAAAGAAAAATGAAAAATAAAAACATCATTCTGTACAAGCGTACCGGAATGACGTTTGATAAGCCGGGCCTCAAAGGGGCGCGCGTTGGCGGGAATAAAGCCGTCAGACAGCCGTATTCTGCGGGATATTCCGCTTCAGCCAGTTCCCACGCAGATAATAGATGATGAACATGACGGAGGTGACAGCCCAGGTCAGGGGATAGCTGAAGGCCACAGTGGCCAGATCCCGGTGGATGGGGACGATCCCGAGGATCCAGATCACACGCAGGACGCAGACCCCGAAGCAGGTCAGCAGCATGGGGATGATGGAATCGCCGCAGCCTCTGGCAGTTCCGCCCAGGATCTCAATGCAGATATAGGTGATATAGGTGGGGGCGATCACATGAATGATGGACATACCGATATCCGCCACGCCAGGATCGTCCGTAAACAGCCCCAGGAAAAAACGCCCTCCCACAAGTACGATAGCGCTTAAAAGCACGCTGGTAAAGGCGGACATGCCGATGCAGACGCGCACGCTTTTATGGATGCGGTCATATTTGCCCGCGCCGAAGTTCTGCCCGGCGAAGGTGGTGATGGAAACGCCGTAGGCGCTCATGATCATCCAGAACATGCCGTCGATCTTGCTGTAGGCCGTCCAGGCGGCGATGGTATCCGTCCCGAAGGAATTGATGCTGGCCTGGATGATCAGGTTGGAGACGGAATACATGGTGGACTGCAGGCCCGCCGGAAGCCCGATCCGGATGATGGCGGACAGGATGCTGGGGGAAAAACGGATCTCCCGCAGGTACAGCCGGTACATGTCGTCGGTCTTCATCAGCGCATACATTACCATGGCCGCGCTGGCAACCTGGGACAGGGAGGTGGCGATGGCCACGCCCGCCACGCCCATGCGGAGGACCAGAACGAAGAACAGGTCCAGCACGATATTGGTCAGCGTGGACGCGATCAGGAAATAAAGGGGACGTTTGGAATCCCCGACGGCGCGCAGGATGCCGGATCCCATGTTGTAGATGAGGGACGGGATCACGCCGAGAAAATAGATTCTCATATAGGTCAGGGACATGCCCATGATGTCCTCCGGGGTGTTCATGGCCCGCAGGGCGACGCCGGCAAACGCGATGCCGAGCACCATGATCACCGCGCCGCCCGCGATGGAAAGCGCGATGGAGGTATGGACCGCCTTGCGCACGTCGTCCTTATGCTTTGCGCCGTAGAACTGGGAAATGACCACCGTCGCGCCGGAGGAAAGGCCGGTAAAAAAGCCCACCAGCAGGTTGATCAGCGTGGAGGCCGGGCCGCCTACGGCCGCAAGCGCCTGTTTTCCCACAAAATTTCCCACCACGATGGCGTCCGTCGTATTATAGAGCTGCTGAAAAAAGGTGCCGAACAGGATGGGGAAAAAGAAAGCGAGAAGCTGCTTCCAGATGACCCCTTCCGTGATCTGATTGATGTTTGTTTCCGCGCCGGTTCTTTTTCTGCCGAGCTGCATTTTCCCGATTCTCATGGCCGTCCGCCTTTCTTTTAGCTGAATCACGGTTTTATCATACAGGATACGTCACCCCGGAAACGGATTCCGGGGCGAACGCCTTTATTATAAGAGAAGAAGGACGGAAACTCAAGAGGGGAAAGGCGGCTTTCCAAAGATTTTTTACCAGATTTTTTACCAGATCATTACAGTGCACTCCGCGCCATTCGCAAAGCGATTGGAATGCCGGATGTCGTTACAGCTCTGCCGGATGCAGAACAGCCCGGTCCGGAAATCCCCTTTCCGGCGTGGACAACGGCGGCTTTCCATGGTAAAATGGCGCAGGACAGAGGAAATATCCGGGAAAGGAAGCGGCGTATGAACATACTGGTGAGCGCCTGCCTGCTGGGCGTCTGCTGCAGATATAACGGGACGGGAGAGGAAAATGAACGGGTGAAGCGGCTGGGAGAAAGACACCGGCTGATCCCGGTCTGTCCGGAGATCTACGGCGGCCTCGCCACGCCCCGCCCGCCGGCGGAGCGCGTGGGAGAGCGGGTGCTGACAAAGGATGGCACGGATGTGACCGCGCAGTACGAAAAAGGGGCAAAGGAGGCGCTGCGGCTGGCGCGGTACTTCGGCTGCACGGCGGCCGTCCTGAAGTCCAGAAGCCCCTCCTGCGGAAAGGGGAGGATCCATGACGGAACCTTTTCCGACGGGATGACGGACGGAAACGGCGTCGCGGCGGAGCTGCTGGAGGCCTGCGGCATCCGCGTCCTTGACGAAACGGACGAGCGGCTGGAAACGCTCTGACAGCAGGAAGCCCGACAGGAGGACAAAAGCGGCAGCCGGTGAAACAGACGGAACAAAAAACAGGAGACAGAGCAGAGATCATGAAACAGACGGACGAAAGATACGAGGCATATCTGAACATACTGAAAAGCGAGCTGGTGCCGGCCTTCGGCTGTACGGAGCCGATCGCCGTGGCCTATGCGGCGGCCTGCGTGCGCGGCCTTCTGGGAGGGATCCCGGAACGGAT
>DWUW01000214.1 GCA_019120525.1 Candidatus Eisenbergiella stercorigallinarum
GAAAGGCTGAAGCAGGCCTTTTCCTGGAACCCCGGATACAAGGAATTCTTCGCGGTGAAGGCCACGCCAAACCCCTTCCTGATCGATCTTCTGAGGGATTACGGCTGCGGCTGCGACTGTTCCTCCCTGACGGAGCTGATGCTGGCGCAGGCCATGGGCGTGAAGGGAGAGGACATCATGTTTTCCTCCAACGATACCCCCGCGGAGGAGTTCGCCTACGCGGCCAAAATCGGCGCAACCATCAATCTGGACGATATCACCCATATTGATTTTCTGGAAAGGATCCTGGGAAAGCTTCCGGAGACGTTAAGCTGCCGCTACAATCCCGGCGGCGTGTTCAAGATCAGCAACAGCATCATGGACAACCCCGGAGACGCCAAGTACGGCTTTACCACGGAGCAGATGTTTGAGGGCTTCCGTATCCTGAAGGAAAAGGGCGTGAAGCGTTTCGGCATCCACGCCTTCCTGGCAAGCAACACCGTGACCAACGCCTATTATCCCATGCTGGCGAAGGAGCTGTTTGAGCTGGCCGTGGAGCTGAAGGAGCAGACCGGAGCGGATATCCGCTTCATCAACCTGTCCGGCGGCATCGGCATCCCCTACCGGCCGGATCAGGAGGCAAACGACATCTTTGAGATCGCGGACGGCGTGAAGCATGCCTATGAGGAGATCCTGGTACCCGCGGGAATGGGAGACGTGGCGATCTATACCGAGCTGGGACGTTTCATGATGGGGCCTTACGGCCATCTGATCACAAAGGTGATCCATGAAAAGCACACCCACAAGGAGTATCTTGGCTGCGACGCCTGCGCGGTGAACCTGATGCGCCCCGCCATGTACGGCGCTTATCATCACATCACCGTGCTGGGAAAGGAAGACGCGCCCTGCGATCACAAATATGACGTGACAGGCTCTCTTTGTGAAAACAACGACAAGTTCGCCGTGGACCGGATGCTTCCGGAAGTGGAGACCGGAGACTATCTTGCCATCCACGACACCGGCGCGCACGGCTTTTCCATGGGCTACAACTACAACGGAAAGCTCCGCTCCGCAGAGCTTCTTCTGAAGGAAGACGGACAGGTGCAGCTCATCCGCCGGGCGGAGACCCCGAAGGACTACTTCGCCACCTTTGACTGCTTTGACATTTATAACAAATTTGACTGGAACGCATAAGAAAAACCGCCTGAAATCCTTGGAAGGGAAGGAATTCAGGCGGTTTTTAAACGGAGAAGCCTGGCCTGTCATGAGCGGGGAAGCTGCCGGAACGATGGATATCGAATATCTTTAATGAAACAACGTCAGTCCAATGCAGGCAGCCCATACGCCTGCGGAAAAAAGAACCAGCAGGCTGAACAGGAACCGGGACAGATGGATGCGGCTTTTGTTTTCTTCCATGGATTTTCCCTCCGTTTCGCTGTGAGTTTCCGGCCGGAAAGCAGTTTGGAACGCTGCCTCCCGCGAACCGGTTTTCCTTTATTGTAACGAAAGGGATGGAGGGATTCCGCCAGGTTTGGGTTAATTCCATGTAAAGAATAAGGATATGTTTTACAAACCGGAGAGACGCGGAGGAGCTGCGCACACCCGTCTACGGGCTCAGCTTTCTGCCCGCGAGAAAGACGGTCAGCAGGAAAAGGAGAAGATCGATTCCCAGATAGTAGATCACATCGAAGGCGTACCAGCCTGCCGCCGGAAGGCCGGACAGAATGGAAAGGCCGCTGACCGCCTGATAGCTCAGATTGCAGGCAAGGTTGATGAGCCGGAAGCAGCGACAGGAACCTTCCAGAACAGCAGGCCAAAGAGCATCAGGAGCAGTCCGACGGCAGCTGTGCCGATACAGATCATCTGTGAGGTTTTCCGTCTGCGGAATTCGTATTTCATCAGTTCTTTCATTGTCTATTCCTGCCTTTCACATGATTTCCCGATAAAGCTCCACAATGGATTTTCCGGTGTTCTCCCGTTCTTCTTCCGGCTTCACATCGCGGATTAAGCGCCCCGCTTTGAGAAACAGGGCTCTGTCCGCAAAGCTTTCCACTTCATCGAGCAGATGGGTGGAGATGACGAAGGTATTCGTCTCGTCCGCCGTTTCCAGGATCAGAGAAATGATCTCCTCTCTGGCTTTATAGTCGATGCTGCCCATCGGCTCATCCAGAAGATAGAGCTCTGCCCTGCGGGAAAGCGCGGCCGCGATCCGAAGCTTCGCCCCGCTTCCGCTGGAGAGCTCCTTCGCTTTCGGGTTGTCTCCAAAGCCCAGCTTCTGTACGAGGCCGGAAAACCGTTCCTGGTCAAAATCCGGAAAAAAGTCGGCATAATACTGCTCCACATCCGAAACGCGCATATAATCATAGAAGATGGGTTCTGTAGACAGCCAGGATATTTTCGCCCTGTCCTTCCAGGAGAGGGGATGACCCTGAAAAAGGATCTGTCCCCGGGACGGCCTTAACAGTCCGGCAGCCATTTTCAGAAAAGTGGTTTTGCCGCTGCCGTTTTCTCCCAGAAGGACGTGGATTTTTCCGGTATCCAGCGTAAGATTCAGACTGGAAACTGCCTCTTTTCTTCCATAACGCCTGCTGAGCGCGATACATTCCAACATAGCCATTCTCCCTTTTCAAATGTGGTTTTCCTTTTCCGCGCCCTTTTTTTCCGGATAACCGGAAACCAGGGAAAGGATCGCTTCTTTCGTAAATCCGAGCTCCCCCATCTCTTCCATGAAGCCCTTCAGGAGCTCGCCTGCCCGTTCTTGCTTCAGCATCCGGAAGATCGCTTCATCTTCTGCGAGAAAGGTCCCGATGCCGCGACGGGTGAAGCAGTAGCCCATATCCTCCAGCTCCCGGTAGATCCTCGCGGCAGTATTCTGATTGATCTTATACTGTACGGCAAGATCCCGGCCGGAGGGAAGCCGGTCTCCGGGCTTCAGTTTTCCCTGTATGATTTTTTTCTCCAGATCGCGGATCACCTGAAGATAGATGGGGAGTTCTGTGACATATTCCATGCGTGTTTCCTTTGCTTTTTGCTCCTTTTGGTAGCGGGACCTTCGACAGAGGGGAATATTAGTGATATAGTAATATAGTACACTATGTTTATAGAAATGTCAAACTTCTGGCAAAGAAAAAATGCCGTATAGAGCGCAGCCGTGTTTTTGCCTCCGGAACAATATTGTGCTGTCAGGGGAAACGAATTATAATAGGCCTGGAGACGGGAACCGGCCATGGACGGTATGGCATGGAAAGAAACGGTTCAAAAGCACACGCGGCAAGAAGGATGAAAGCAGATGAAGCACATTTTCTTTGTGGAGGATGACTTAAGCCTGGCGGGCGGCCTGTCCTTTGCGATCCGGAAGCAGGGATATGAGTTGACGCTCGCCCGCACCAGCGCAGAAGCCGCACGGCTGTGGAAAAACGGCGCTTATGATCTGGTAATTCTGGACGTGATGCTGCCTGACGGCTCCGGCCTTGACCTGTGCCGGAAGATCCGGGCGGTTTCCAATGTACCGATCCTGTTTCTGACGGCTGCCGATGAGGAAACGGATATTGTTATGGGGCTTGACATTGGCGGCGACGATTATATGACCAAGCCATTCAAGCTGGCTGTGTTTCTCTCCCGGATCAATGCCCTGCTGCGGCGCAGCGAAAACTTCCATCAGGAGCAGGCAGAGCCGGAGCTGCGGTCCAACGGCATACGGGTTTCGCTTCTGAGGCAGGAGGTTACCAGAAACGGTGTCCTTCTTGACCTGACGGCCGGCGAATATAAACTGCTGTGCCTGTTTATGGAAAATCCCGACGCGGTTCTTTCCCCGGAGCAGATCCTGGGCAGGCTCTGGGATTGTGACGGGAAATATATCGACAACAATACGCTGACCGTGTATATCCGGCGGCTTCGCGCAAAAATCGAAGACGACCCTGCCGATCCTCAAAGGATCGTGACCGTCCGGCGAATGGGGTATAAGTGGAACACGGCAAAGCGGGGAGAGGCAACATGCAGGACCTGCGGAATGCGATCCGGGACGAAGTGTACGGCTGAATCAGAAACATGGAATTGCCGGGAGTGAAGCCCCGGCAATTTTGGAAATTTACTTTCGTGCTAATTTCGCGTATGATATTAGCATGAAAGGAAGGCGAAGAACGTGAGCCAATTTCAACAGTTAGACCAGCTGATGGAACGCCAGGACGGGATGCTGCGTACCGGGCAGGCCCTCGCGGCCGGGATCTCAAAACCTGTTTTTTATCAATTCGTGCAGTCTCGTGGGCTGGAACAGGCGGCGCATGGGATTTATCTTTCCAAAGACGCCTGGGTGGACGCCATGTATCTGCTGCATCTTCGCT
>DWUW01000215.1 GCA_019120525.1 Candidatus Eisenbergiella stercorigallinarum
GAAAACAAAATTTTCCTTAATTATTGAATTTTGTTTCATAAAATGCTATTGTTTTAATAAAAGACGAAACAAAAGTGCCGCATAACGGCGGAAAGCGGGGATTCATTTTGCTTCCGACAGAATTAGAAAATCTGGTGAGGGATATTATTGCTCAAAAATGTGAACGGCAAAATATCGAATTGAAATGTGCCGGCCGGGGAACTCCGGAAAAGCTGTATGATACTCTTTCCAGCTTTTCTAATCAGGCTGGCGGCGGGATTATTTTGTTTGGTATCGATGAGAAAAATAATTTTGAAATCACCGGTGTTTATGACGCGCAGGACCTTCAGGCTAAGGTGGCAGCCCAGGCGCTTCAAATGGAACCGGTGGTACGTCCGGTATTTACAGTTGCTGAAATGAACGGCAGGACAGTCGTGAGCGCTGAAATTTCAGAATGTGATATTTTTGATAAACCCTGTTTTTATAAGGGCGCAGGAAGAATTCGGGGTTCTTATGTCCGTGTTGGAGAAGCGGATATGCCAATGACGGAATATGAAGTTTACAGCTATGAGGTATTCCGGAGAAAAATCCAGGACGAGCTCCGGACGGTTGAGCGAGCGGATATGGAGGCTTTTGACCAAAATGCTCTTGCGGAATACTTTATCAGGCTGCGGAAAATGAAGCCGAATCTTTCCAGACAGCCGGATGAAAAAATCCTTCAGCTTCAGGGGATTGTGGATAAGGGGAAGCCAACGGTTGCGGGGATCATGCTGTTTGGCGAATATCCTCAGGCTTTTTTCCCCCAACTCAGTGTTACCGCTGTGGTGGTTGACGGAACAGAAATAGGAGAACCGGGGGAAAATGGAGAACGGTTCATTGATAATCAGCGTATGGAGGGAACTATATCACAGATGCTGGAGGAGACGCTGACCTTTATCCGCAGAAATATCCGGACCGCAACGATCGTCGATAAAGAGGGAAATCGGACGGACCGTACGGAATATCCTATGCTGGCTGTCCGCGAAATCGTTTTGAATGCGCTGATTCACCGGGATTACAGTATTCATACCGACCATTCTCCTGTCCGGGTGATACTATACAGAGACCGCCTGGAAGTGGAAAATCCGGGAGGACTGTATGGAAGAATAACGGTGGACGAGCTTGGAAAGATGGCTGCAGATACCCGGAATCCATTCATCGCAGGAGCGCTGGAAGTCATGCTGGGGACGGAAAATCGTTTTTCCGGTATTCCGACCATTATGCATGAAATGAAAAAAGCAGGTCTGCCGCCGGCTGTTTTTGAAAGTAAAAGAGGCGTATTTAAGGTAACATTATATAATGGCTATCATTCTGAAAATAATATTATGGCCACAGAGGAGCCTTTGCCGGGACCTGTTCAGAAGCTTTTGGAATATTGCAGAGTACCGCGCAGCCGGAACGAGATTGCGGATCATATGGGAATTGGAACGCCATCCTATGTGGTAAAAAAGTATGTCCGGCCGCTTCTGGAAACGGGGGTGCTGCGAATGACGATTCCTGACGCGCCTAAAAGCAAAAACCAGAAATATGTGATCGCAAAGGAGACAATTCATAAGTGAGTTTATCATGCTAAACAGCCGCCCACCGGCGGCGAAAGGAGAGCCCCCCATGCTTCTTATCCAGAACGCGCATCTGATCGACCCGGCGTCCCGGACGGACGGAATCCGGGATATCCTGATCGAAGGAGAGAAAATCATAAAAATCGCGGAGCACATCGCTCCCGGGGAGGCTGCCCCCGCCCTCACCGTCCTGAACGCGGAAGGCCTGACCGCCATCCCCGGCCTGGTGGACGCCCACGTACATTTCCGGGACCCGGGTTTTACCTGGAAGGAGGACATTGACAGCGGCGCGCGCGCGGCGGCAGCCGGGGGCGTGACCACGGTGGTGCTGATGGCGAACACAAAGCCCTGCGTGGACAATGCGGACACCCTGCGCTATGTGTTGGAAAAGGGGGAAAAGACGCCCATCCATGTGGCAACCTGCGCCAACGTGACCCTGGGAATGAAGGGGAAGGAGCTGGTGGACATGAAGGCGCTCCACGCGGCGGGAGCGGCGGGCTTTACGGACGACGGAATCCCGCTTCTGTCGGAGGAAACCGCCAGGGCGGCCATGGAGGCTGCGGCGGCGGAGGGCGTGCCCATCAGCTTCCATGAAGAAAATCCGGCCTTTATTGAGAACAACGGTATCAACGCGGGAAAGGCCAGCGCCCATTTCGGGATCGGCGGCTCGGACCGGCAGGCGGAAATCGACATGGTAGAGCGGGATGTGCGGCTGGCGCAGGAAACGGGAGCCTGCGTGGTCATCCAGCACATCAGCACGAAGGAGGCGGTGGAGCTGGTCCGCCAGGCGAAGAAAAAGGGCGCCGACGTGCACGCGGAGGCGACGCCCCATCATTTCACCCTGACAGAGGAAGCTGCCATACAGTACGGGACGCTTGCGAAGATGAACCCGCCTCTGCGGGAGGAGGCGGACCGGCAGGCCATCATCGAGGGGCTTTCGGACGGAACCATCGATATGATCGCCACCGACCATGCGCCCCACAGCGCGGAGGAGAAGGCGAAGCCCGTCACGGAAGCGCCCAGCGGCATCATCGGCCTGGAAACCTCCCTTGCCCTGGGAATTTCCGAACTGGTGGATACGGGAAGGCTCACCCTGACGCAGCTCATCGAGCGGATGTCCCTGGCTCCCGCCAGGCTGTACGGGCTGGACGCGGGATATCTGGCGGAGGGA
>DWUW01000216.1 GCA_019120525.1 Candidatus Eisenbergiella stercorigallinarum
TTTAATCTGCATATTCAGGACAAGGAATTTATCGTACTGGTAGGACCCTCCGGATGTGGGAAGTCCACCACCCTGCGTATGGTGGCAGGCCTGGAGGATATCAGCGGAGGAGAGCTGTATATCGGCGGCCAGCAGGTCAATGACGTGCCCTCCAAGGATCGTGATATCGCGATGGTATTCCAGAGCTACGCCCTGTATCCCCATATGACGATTTACGATAATATGGCTTTTCCCCTGAAGCTTCGCAAGCTGCCCAAGGACGAGATCGACCAGCGTGTGCGCCAGGCGGCGGAAATTCTGGGAATCACCCAGTATCTGGACCGGAAGCCCAAACAGCTGTCCGGAGGCCAGAGACAGCGTGTGGCCATCGGCCGCGCTATTGTGCGTGAGCCGAAGGTGCTTCTGATGGATGAGCCCCTGTCCAACCTGGACGCCAAGCTGCGCAACCAGATGCGCGCGGAGATCATCAAGCTCCGCCAGAGAATCAATACCACATTCATCTATGTCACCCACGACCAGACCGAGGCCATGACCCTGGGCGATCGGATCGTCATCATGAAGGACGGCGTCGTTCAGCAGATTGGAACGCCCCAGGAGGTCTTCCATCATCCGGCAAATCTTTTCGTGGCAGGCTTCATCGGCGTGCCGCAGATGAATTTCTATAATGCGGAGCTGGTAAAGGACAGCGACGGAAAATATGCGGTAAATCTGGAGAATGTCCATGTGGTTCTTTCGGAGGATAAGCAGAAGAACCTGGCGGACAATCAGGTTCAGCCAGGCCCGGTTACCCTGGGCGTAAGGCCGGAGCATCTCCATCTGGCAGAGGCGGGAGAGCAGAAAATCACCGGTACGGTAGAGGTAAGCGAGATGATGGGAAGCGCTGTTCATCTGCACGTATCCGCCTGCGGCACCGATACCATCATGATTGTGCAGACCATGGATATCGGCGAGAACACGGCCTTCCCCATCGGCAGCAGCTTAAGTTTTTCCTTTGGCGGACATACGGCTCATGTGTTCGACCGCGAGACGGGAGAGAACCTGGAGCTGCCGAAGACGGTATAGGAAGCATTTTTATCATGAAAACGGAATCCTGCTGCAGAGCAGGATTCTTTTGCAAAAAGGAGAACAGCGGTTATGGAAAAGAAATACGATGTGATGGTGATTGGACCGGTTTCCATTGATTACAATATTGATTATCAGGGAAATGAACGAAAGGAGCTGGGCGGAGCTGTGGTAGCTTCCGGCTTTGCGGCGGCGGGCAGCGGAGCCCGCACGGCGATCTTTTGTAAGCTGAATGAAAAGGACGCGGATGTAGAGGAGCGTTTCCGCGGCGCCCATGCGGATCTCTACTGGAAGCATTCCTCCGCCACCTGCTCTATCCGCAATCAGTATTTTACCGCGGATAAGGAGAAGCGCCAGTGTACCTCCCTGGGGGTCTGCGATCCCTTCCGTTTTGAGGAACTGCCCCAGGCAGAGACAGCGGTATATCATTTCGCGGGGCTGGTGTACGGGGATTTCGACGGAGCTCTGTTTGAGGAGGCGTCCAGACATGGCAAGGTCGCCCTGGATGTACAGTGCATGCTGCGCCATGTGGAAGAAGATCGTTCCATGAGGTTCCATGACTGGGAAGAGAAGAAAAAATATCTGCCGCTTATGGATTATTTCAAGACAGACGCGGCGGAGGCTGAGATCCTGACCGGCCTTACAGACCGGGCGGAGGCGGCCAGGCAGATTCATGCCTGGGGCGCGAAAGAAATCGTGATCACGCACAATACCGAGGTGCTGGCCTATGACGGCGCCAGGATCCGCACCTGTCCGATCAAGGCCCGGAACCTGTCCGGACGCACCGGCCGGGGCGATACCACCTTTGCCGGATATATCGCGGCCAGACAGGAGGGCAGGAGCGTAGAAGAGGCTCTTTTGTACTGCACGGCTCTGGTCTCCCTGAAAATGGAGACGCCGGGCCCATTCCGGGGCGTCAGACAGGATGTCCTGGACTATATCAGAGAATTTTACAGCTAAGAAGGTTCCGGCCGGGAAAGCGCAATCTTTTCCGGCGTGATCGGCAGCTCCCGGTGCCATACGCCGGTGGCCCGGTAGATGGCGTGGGTCAGGGCAGGCGCCGGAGTGTTGATGACGATCTCGCCGATGGACTTGGCGCCAAAGGGCCCCGTGGGCTCAAAGCTGTGTTCAAACTCCACATGGAGCCGTCCCATATCCAGGCGGGTAGGGAGCTTGTACTGCATAAAGGATGAGCCGATGGGACGGCCATTGTGATCGTAGCGCACCTCTTCCATGAGCGTGTGTCCGATTCCCTGGACGATGCCGCCCTCGGTCTGAATCCGGGCCAGGGCGGGATTGATGGGAAGGCCGCAGTCCACCACAGCCATGTAGTCCAGGACGGTGACAAGGCCGGTCTCTTTGTCCAGCTCGATTTCCACCATGCCGACCATGAAAGGCGGCGGGGAAATGGGGGAGGAATGGCTTACGGTAGCCTCGGCGGCCTGGGTGCTGGCTACCTGGGTCTTATATCCGATCTGCTCCAGGCTGACAGCTTCTCCAGTGTCGGGGCGGCGCACCTGCTTGCCTTCAAAGACGACCTCCGTGGGCTCACAGCCCAGCATGCCTGCGGCAATGGCGCAGATCTGGGTCTTCAGCTCTGCGCAGGCCCGCTCCACGGCCTTTCCGGTAATGTAGGTGGTGGAGGAGGCGTAGGAGCCGGAATCGTAGGGAGAGGCGTCGGTGTCCGCGCCGAAGACGGCCACATCCTCCACGCTGCAGTCCATGCACTCGGCGGCCATCTGGGCCAGGATGGTGTCGCAGCCGGTGCCCATGTCGGCCGCTCCGATGATCAGGTTGTAGGAGCCGTCCTCGGTGAGCTTGATGGTGGCGGAGCCCACGTCCACGTTGGAGATACACGATCCCTGCATGGCCATGGCTACGCCGGCGGCCCGTACTTTGCCGTTTCCCATATCCCGGACCGGGTATTTTTCCTCCCAGTGGAACATCTGGCGGCAGTGCTCCATACAGCGGTCCAGGGCGCAGGCGTTGGCAGGCTCGTTGTAGTAGGCGGGCATCTTCATGCCTTCCTTTACCATGTTTTTGTCCCGGATGGCGGTGGGATCCATGCCCAGCTGTTCTGCCAGCTCATTGACTGTGGTTTCCAGGGCGTAGATTCCCTGGGTGGCCCCGTAGCCCCGGTAGGCTCCGGCAGCCTGCAGATTGGTGTATACCACGTCGTAGCCGAAGCGGAAGGCCTCCAGATTCCCCGTATAGAGGGGGATGGATTTGTGCCCGGAAAGTCCCACGGTGGTAGGGCCGTGCTCTCCGTAAGCGCCGGAGTTGGAGAGGGTATAGAGATCGATGCCGCGGATGCGGCCGTCCCGATCCGCGCCCAGGCGGACATGGATCTCCATCTCGTGCCGGGGAGAACCGGCGATCTGGGATTCCTCCCGGGTATAGATAAGCTTGGCGGGCTTTCCCGTCTTCATGGTGACAAAGGCAGGGTAGACCTCGCAGACCGCCGTCTGCTTGGCTCCGAAACCGCCGCCGATACGCGGTTTTTCCACGCGGATCCGGCTTTTGGGGATGCCGAGAGCCTGGGAAAGGATCCGGCGGCAGTGGAACACGATCTGGGTAGAGGAGATCACATGCAGCCTGCCGTAGCGGTCCAGCTCCGTATAGGTGCGGAAGGTCTCCATCATGGCCTGGCTGAAGGCTTTGGTGTGGTAGGTACGATCCAGCACGATCTCGCAGTCCGCAAGGACGGCTTCCACGTCGCCGTCCGCGTTGACATCGCTGGCCACCAGGTTGCGACGGCTGTCGCCTCCCACGGGACAGGGCGGGTACCAGTCCTCCTCCGGGTGAACCAGGATGGGGTTATCCTTGGCAGAGCGGAAATCCAGCACAGGCTCCAGCACCTCGTAGGTGACTTTGATGAGCTTCATGGCCCGCAGGGCGGCCTTTTCCGTCTCAGCCGCGATGATGGCCACGGGGTCGCCCACGAAGCGCACATGGCGGTCCAGGATCAGGCGGTCATAGGGCGAAGGCTCCGGATAGGTCTGCCCCGCGATGGTAAAGCGGGTCTTCGGCACATCCTCCCAGGTATAGACAGCCTCTACGCCTGGAACCTTCAGGGCTGCCGCAGTCTTCACCTCCCGTACCAGGGCGTTGGCGTGGGGAGAGCGCAGAAGCTTGACCACCAGAGCAGGCCCCTGGGTGATATCGTCCATATAGACCGGCTTTCCCAGCAGAAGCTGCATGGCGTCCTTTTTGCGGACGGGTTTTCCTACCTCCCGGTATGTGTTATGCTCCATGGCTGCCTCCTTTCTCCGGCGAAGCGTCTGCCTTTTTGCTGTCCAGGTAACGGCGTATTCCCCGCAGCTGCCCGTCGTAGCCGGAGCAGCGGCAGAGGTTGCCTGCCAGGAAGGCGCGGATCTCGTCATCGGTGGGATCCGGAATCTCCCGCAGCAGGGCGATGGTATTCATGACGAAGCCAGGATTGCAGAAGCCGCACTGGTCTGCCCCCTGATCCGCAATAAAGCCTGCGAAATCCGCAGCCTCCTCCTGGAGCCCTTCCAGGGTCATTATGCTGTGTCCCGCCGCCCGGGCGGCCAGCATGGAGCAGGAGAGGACAGGACGTCCGTCCATCAGCACGGTGCACAGGCCGCAGTTCGAGGTCTCGCAGCCCCTTT
This sequence comes from Candidatus Eisenbergiella stercorigallinarum, assembly GCA_019120525.1. GTDB lineage: Bacteria > Bacillota > Clostridia > Lachnospirales > Lachnospiraceae > Eisenbergiella > Eisenbergiella stercorigallinarum. The sequence continues at coordinate 4,695 of DWUW01000216.1, forward strand.
TCACGCTGAAGCAGCCGTGGCTTCTCAGAAAATCAATCAGCAGCAGGCCGGGCTCGATGTGATCTGTGACGGTCCTGCCGTTCAGTGTAAGCTTTAGTTCCATGTCTCTTTTCCTCCCAGTTCCAGAAGTCCGCGCTTGACCAGCACCCGGACGAGGTGGGTCCGGTAGGCCGCGCTGCCCCTCAGATTGCTTCCGACGGGGATACGCTCTGCCGCCCAGGAAGCGAAGGCTTCGGCGTTTTCTTCTGTAATGCCGCCAGCCAGCAGATTTGTCTCGTCCCGGAGCACCAGGGCCCGTCCGGGCCGGGCGCCGATCACGGT
>DWUW01000217.1 GCA_019120525.1 Candidatus Eisenbergiella stercorigallinarum
TGCCTTACAAGCAGAGGGTCATAGGTTCGAGCCCTATAGGTCCCATATATATGGCGAGATAGCTCAGTTGGCTAGAGCATACGGTTCATACCCGTAGTGTCGAGGGTTCGAATCCCCCTCTCGCTATTGAATTGGAAAATACATTTTATGTATTTTCCTTTTTTTATTTTAAAATCCGGCGCCCCTGTCCCTCCAGGGACAAAGGCGCCGTCTATATGTACCTTCCGCAAAGCCTTCGGCCATTCGCTTTATTCCTTTTCTATCCGGATCACATTGACAGAATGGGGATCCAGCCGCACCGAAATAATCCCTTCGGAAAAACCTGCCTCTTCCTTTTCCACTTTCACCCGCGTCCTTCCCACGTCGTTGTACGCGTCCTTTGAATCCCCGTTCAGGCGCAAGATCACAGCCTTCCCCTTCCTGCCCGTTTCAAAGGTCACCTCCTGCGCCTCGGAAGGGTGCCTGTTCACGGCCGCGATCGCCAGCCCCTCCCTGTCGGACATTCCTGTGGCAAGAAGATCCAGCGTCTTCACCGTCCTGGTTCCTCCCTGCTTATGGGGAACCGTCATTTCCGGAACCGCATCCTTTTCCCACAGGTCCACCACCGTATCCCCCAGTTCATTCACATACAGGTCAAAAACATGATAGGTGCTCCTGAGCACAATCCCTTCCGAATCACTGTAGATGCAGCCTCTGGTATTTAACACCGGAGCGAAATTCGCCATTCCCACGATGTCGCAGTTGCGGTTCATGGCATTCAGGAAACAGGCGGAAAATACCGCGTCCGCCATGGTATAGATGGAATTGTCGTCATTTTTATCCCGCGGCGTCAGATAGGACTCCTTTCCCACGCCCTGCTTTATGGTATGGACGTTCGGATGATGCCAGCTTCTTAAATTCCATTCGTCAAAGGCAATCCGGATCTGCCCCTCCAGCCTCATGGCCGCCAGCATGCCCCGCACTTCCCCTACTGCATGGTCGATATGGTCCGTAAAGGCCATGCACTCCTCATAGCTGGCCGGCCGATTTTCCTCCGGCATCATATCCCAGTATTCGTGGATGGAAATCCAATCCAGCCATGGCCCGCAGTTTTTCAGCAGGTTCATGTTCCAATCCGGGTCGGAAAACGCCGCTGCGGAAAGCTCCGTCTCCGGCGATACATGCTTGATCATCTTGGCGGATTCCCTGACCAGCCGTCCCCACTCCTGCGCGGACTTCGCGCCGATTTCCCAGTGCCCGTAGTTTTCATTCCCAATGCTCCAATAACGGACTCCGTAGGGCTCGGGATGGCCGTTTTCAATCCTCCATTTCGCATACTGCCCCTCTGTCTCCAGGTTGCAGTATTCCACCCAGTCGCTCATCTCCTCAGCCGTCCCTGTCCCCGCATTGGTACAGATATAGGGCGCGCAGCCAATCTTCCGGCAGAGCTTTATGTATTCATCTGTCCCGAAGGTATTCGGATCCTCTACCCGCCACGCCTTATCGAAAAAGGGCTTCCGTTCCTTTCCCACCCCATCCTTCCAGTGATAGGAGGATACAAAACAGCCTCCCGGCCATCTCAGCACAGGCACCCTGATCCGCTTCATCGCCTCAATGATGTCCGTCCGGAAGCCGTCCTCATCCGAGAGGGGATTGCCCGGATCATATATCCCTCCGTAGATCTGCCTGTGAAAATGTTCGATAAAGTGCCCGTAAAGCATCGGGCTTCTTCTTCCGATGATCCGATCCGGATTGATCTGGATTCTCAGTGCCAATTCTTTCCTCCTTCCTGCAGCTGCCGGATTTCCGCTTTCGCCGGACGGCCCCGGAAGAGATACCGCTCCATCCGGGTCCGTCCGCCGCATTCCGGCTCCGGCTCAATTTCTTTGTCAGGGTCAAATCTATCTTAGCATTTCATCCCATTCTCTGCAAGGCGCGTGCGGAGGTGAAATTCAGTCCCTTCTGACACTGACCTTCCCCTTTCCGCTTTCCGCGGATTTTATGACAAAGCAGCGGCATCAGACATTTCGTCCTGATGCCGCCGTTTTATCTTCTCATATTCTTTTGGGCCGCTTCTTTCCGCGTCGCTATTTTACGATGCCCTGCAGCCCCAATATTCTCACTCCGCCAGAGAAGCCACAACCGCATCGGCCAGCTTTTCAAGCTGCTCCATGGACGCGTCGTTTAACGCGGACTTCAGGGTGACGACAGGCTCCAGGACGTTCATGTTCTTCAGGCCGTCCAGGATCTCCTTCATCTGCTTTGCGGCGACCGGACCCCAGGTTCCGTTCTCGATCAGGCCGACGGTGCGGTTCTGCAGGTTCAGCGCCTTGCAGTCATGCAGGAAGTTCAGCATGGCCGGATAAATGCCGTTGTTGTAGGTAGGAGCCGCCAGCACCAGATGGCTGCAGCGGAACACCTCGCCGATCAGCTCGGACACATGGGTGCCGGAAACGTCGTGCACGGCGATGTTCTTCACGCCTTTTTCGGCCAGCCTCGCCGCCAGCACGTTCGCCGCGTTCTCCGTATCGCCGTACATGGAGGCGTACAGGATCGCTACAGACTTCTCCTCCGGCTCGTATCTGCTCCAGAGGTCATATTTTTCAAGCAGATATCCCAGATCGCTTCTCCACACGGGGCCGTGCAGCGGGCAGATCACGGCGATATCCAGGCCGGAAAGCTTCTTTAACGCCGTCTGTACCTGCGGGCCGTACTTGCCCACGATGTTGCCGTAATAGCGGCGGGCGTCATCCAGCCAGTCCTGATCGAAATCCAGCTCGTCATTGAAAATGTTTCCGTTCAG
>DWUW01000218.1 GCA_019120525.1 Candidatus Eisenbergiella stercorigallinarum
ATTATTCCATTCCCATTGAAGACACGATAGAGAAGTGGTTTGATACGGAAAACCTGTTCTACTGGATGGGTTTCCATATCCTGACGGGAAATACCGATACACAGTCCAGAAACTATTTCCTGTACAGCCCCCTGAATGTAGATAAATTTTACATCATTTCCTGGGACAATGACGGCGCCTTTGATCTTCTTCAGGATGAGGTCCGCGGAGAAAATGTGGAAAGAAGCTGGGACAGAGGAATCAGTAACTATTGGGGAAATATTCTCTACCAGCGTATCTTTAAGGTCGAAGCATATCGTGACCAGCTGACGCAGGCAATCGAAACCCTTCGTTCCGAATATCTGACGAAGGACCGGATCAATGAACTTGTTTCCGGCTACCGGAGCGTGATAAAGCCTTATGTTTACAGCATGCCCGATCTTATGTATGTTCCTTTGGCGGAAACGGAATATGATGTCGTTGCAGACAGAATTGCTGATGAGATTGAAAAAAACTATCTCGATTATAAAGAGTCTCTGGAAAAGCCGATGCCTTTTTACATAGGTACTCCCAGTGTGGAAAATAAAAAGCTTGAGTTCTCCTGGGATATGGCATACGATTTTGACAGCGAAAATGTCACTTACAGCGTGGAGATTGCCTCGGATTATCTCTTCCAGGACATGATCTATTCGCAGCAGGGACTCCGGATTTCCCAGATTGAAATGGATCTTCTTCCGGAAGGGCAGTATTTCATCCGTGTAAGAGCGACAAACGAGTCCGGTCAGACACAGGACGCATTTGACTATTATGATGTGGATGACAGGACGATCTATGGCACCAAGTGTTTCTACATTCTGGCAGATGGAACGGTCGAGGAGTACAGACGTGTGGAATAAAGAACTGCTGGCACAGAAAAATACATACTACGGCCCCTTCCGCAACGAATGGAAATACTATCTTTCCCTCTGGGACTGCCAGCCGTTGAAGGAAAGATTCCAGACCGTGATGCAGCGGGATCCCCATGCAGTAGACGGCCTGTATTCCATCCGCAGCCTCTATTTTGACGATTACTGGAACAGCTCCTACAATGACAAGATGGCGGGCGTCAACTACCGGAAGAAGTACCGGATCCGCATTTACAACTGCAGCGATACCTCCATCCGGCTGGAGCGCAAGCTGAAGCTGGGCAACTACATCCATAAGGATTCCGCCCGCCTGACCAGACAGGAATACGAGCAGATCATGGAGGGAAAATACGATTTCCTTCTGGAACATAAGGAGCCGCTCTGCAGGGAATTCTGGTTTGAATGCACCTCCAACCTGATGCGGCCGAAGGTGATCGTGGATTATGAAAGAGAGCCGTTTGTCCTGCCGGAAGGGGACGTGCGGGTAACCTTTGATTCCAATGTGAGGGCCTGTGCCCCGGAAAATGATCTCTTCGATCCGGACATCCCTTCCTATGAGATGATTCCGCCCGGGAAGACCATCATGGAAGTCAAATTTACGGAATTCCTCCCCCTGGTCATCAAGGAGATCGTTCCGCCGGGAGAACAGGAATTTTCCGCGATCTCCAAATACACGCTGTGCTATGAAAAGCTATATTACCGGACGGACGCTCTGTTTCTGGTCTCCAGATCAGAAAGGTCCTGGTAATCACCAGAAACGCCCGTTGCGGCAGAATGAGAGGGAAAAAACAGACTATGAGATTACAGGATTATTTCAAAAACTCGGTATGGGAATCCTTTACCAGCAGCCAGGGACTGACCATGGATACGGCCACGCAGATCCTTGTTTCCATGCTGATCGCGCTGCTGATGGGACTTTTCATCTACAAGATTTACCAGATCTATTTCGGAGGGGTGGTTTTCTCCCGCTCCTTTGCCACTACCCTGGTCGGTATGTCCGTGCTGACCTGTATGCTGACGCTGGCGATCAGTACCAATATCGTGATCTCCCTCGGTATGGTCGGCGCCCTTTCCATCGTGCGTTACCGCACCGCCATCAAGGATCCCATGGATCTTCTGTATCTCTTCTGGTCCATTTCCGTGGGAATCACGGCGGGAGCCGGCATGTACGTCCTTGTCATCACGGCAAGCATCATCATGGTAATCCTGATCCATGTTTTATATCACAGGCAGAAACGGGGCATGATCTATATCATGGTGGTTCATTATGAGGGCGAGCTGACCGGCGACGCAGTGCTGCGCGCCATGAAAAAGCTTCGCTATCAGTTAAAATCCAAGACCTTCCGCGGGGATCTGACGGAAATGACGCTGGAGGTCTACTGCCGAAGCGACAATACCGTTTTCCTGGAGAATATCAAGTCTCTTGAAAAGGTAAAGGATGTTACTCTGATTCAGTATAACGGAGAATATCATGGATAAAAGCATGAAATGGAAAATTGCGGCGGCTGTTGCCATCCTGCTTGGCATTCTCTTTGCCGCTGTCGCCATTTACCTGATCCCCCGGCTCTACGACCTTTCCGTGGTAGCGGATTTTTCCTATGACGCGTCCGTTTCCGGCATGCCGCTGACCGGTTATGCCCCTTCCGCTGAGGAAGATAACGCGGAAGAAACCCAGCTTGTTTTTATAAACATGACCTGGGCGGAATGGGAGCCGGAGGAAGGGGAATACGATATCGAAGGGCTGGAAGAAAAATACCAGCTTGACCGCTGGAGGGAAGCGGGAAAGCACGCGATCCTGCGTTTTGTCTGCGACAGGCCGGGCGAAGAAGCCCACATGGACATCCCGGAATGGCTGTATGAACGGACTGGGGACGGTATCTTCTATGATACGGATTATGGGAAAGGCTACTGCCCGGATTATTCCAATGAAGACTTTATCGCTGCCCACCAGGCCGCCATGCAGGCGCTCGGCTCGTATTTCAGCCAGGATACTTTCCTTGCCTATGTGGAGCTTGGAAGCCTCGGTCATTGGGGCGAATGGCATACGCTTCATGAAGAAGGCCTTCCTCCCATGCCCGATATCGAAACCTGCTGGCAGTACGCGAACCACTATTCCGATTCCTTCCTCAATGTCCGTTTTCTGATGCGGCGCAATTATGTGATCGCCGCTGACGGAAACATGGGGCTGTACAATGACATGGTCGGACATGAGGGTGATACAGTGGAATGGCTGGACTGGCAGAAAGACGGCGGATATTATGAACTGCCGGAGGGAGAACTTCCCTATGAGCCCATGGACGCGGTCTGGGACAGCGCTCCTGTGGGCGGGGAATTTACCGGTTCTCTTCCCATGGAACAGATGCTCGTCCGGGATCTGGATCAGACGCTCTCTCTCATTGAACAGTCGCACATGACCTTCCTCGGCCCCCATACTCCTCTGGAGGATGAAGGAGTGGAGGAAGGACGGGAAGCTGTGGAGGCTCTTCTCGGATACCGGTACTGGATCTCCCATATGTCGGTGGATATCAACTATATGCAGCAGACCTTTGAGATCTCGCTGACCTGGGAGAATTCGGGAAGCGCGCCCATATATCTGGAGTGGCCTGCCATGATGTATGTATATGACAGAGATGGGAACCGGAGGTACTGGGAAAGCATTGACCTCTCCCTTCCCGCCCTGCTTCCCGGCGCCTCAGTCACCACTGTGAATTCCATCCCTTTTAACGACCTGTTCCGGGCAGGTTATACCATAGGGATTGGTATCCTTGATCCCTTGACGGAACTGCCCGCGGTAGAGCTGTGTATGAACAAGGATTATCGCGACGGCGTCAATATTATATATACCTACGACGGAAAAAAAGGGATAACATTTTAAATCTCAGATAAAGGAGGACGGATAAATGGAAGAGAAAGACATTTTCCGGACTGCGGTATTTGGCGGATACCAGAAGGACGATGTGACGGATTACATCCGGTCTCTGGAAAACGAGAACGAAACGATCCGCATCCTGGCAAACAAAGAAAAGAGTGATCTCAAAACACAGCTGGAAAAAGAGAAGGCCGTGAGCGAGGAATTGAAAACCTCCCTTGCAGCCCTGCATGACAGGCTTTCCGACCTGGAAAAGAACCGGCCGGAGGAAACGCCGTACTCTCCTGCCCCATCCGAAACTGCCCGCGAGGACGCCCTGAAATACAGCCTGGAAGAAGAGCGGAGGGCGATCCGGGAGGACAGACAGCAGTGGGCCGACAACCTGGCAAAAATGCAGCAGGATATGCAGTCTCTGTGGCAAAATGAGCTGCAGCAGCTGCGAAGCACGCTGGAAACGATCCAGTCGAACCTGAAACAGCCTGCCTGTGAACCGCAGGATGCCGCCGGTCCAGTGCCCGCCGCGGCATATCCGGAAAAGGAACAGACAGAAGGCAGCCATATACAGCCAGAGAGCGGGCAGCCAGAAAGCACACCGCCCTCTCCTGCCGTATCAGGACCTTTCTTCTCTGAAAATGAGACACCTCAGGAGGAACCTGCCACCCCTGTGCAGGAAGATTCGCAGCGAGAACCGAGGCAGGAACTGCAGGAAGAACCACAGCAGGAACTGCAGGAAGAACCGCAGCTCGCCGAATATCTCCAGAAGGCCGACGCATCGATCAGCCAGACCCAGAAACGCGTCTCAGACCTGCTTCTGAAGCTGGATGATTTTTAACAGTTACCTGAATCTATGGGAGGAAACCAGATGAAAAAATTTCGTACCGCCTTATTTAACGGCTATCAGAAGAATGCCGTTGACGAATATGTGGAAGATCTGATGCATGAGCTGGAGGATCTTCGGGAGGACGCCTTAAAAGCGCAGTCCGCAGGCCAGCTGCGCGTCCAGCTTGATGAGATCCGGCAGGAAAATGAACGGCTCCAGGAAAGCCTGCAGGAAAAATCCCGGAGGCTGGAAGAAGAAGCCGAACAGAAGCAGCGCCTGGTCGCTGAACACGAAAAACAGCTTTCTGACGGGGAACAGCGCCTTGCGGATATTGACCGGGAGCTGAAAGAAAAGGAACAGCTGCTGAAGGAAAAAGAAGAACAGCTGCAAAAGTTTCTCCAGCGGGAAAATGCCCTGGAAGCGGAACGTCAGCGCTTTGCCAGCCTGAACGACCAATATGAGGAAAATGAGGAAAAGCTGAAGCGTTATGAAAACGACTACTCTTCCTTTATGGATCTTATGGTCAATATGAAATCACAGGCCAGGCAGATCGTTACCGACGCCCAGTCTGACGCGGAAGAAATCCTTCTCATGGCCAAAAAGGATGCGGATGTGATTACCTCCAGCGCCCAGTCTGAAGCGGAAAAGATCACGGACAAGGCAAAGCTCGAGGCCCTGGATTACCGTCAGAACGTGGAAAAGGAACTGAAGAAAAAGAAAGAAGATGAATCTCTGAAATTCCAGCTCGCCCGTTTCCGTATCTCTGAATACCTGGAATCCCTGAACCGTTCCCAGAACAAGCTGATTTCAGTGTATGAAGAGTTCGGCCGCCTGGTAGGGCAGCTTCCCCTCAGACTGGGAGACGTTTTCTCTGACGAACCCTTTGAACTGTTAGAGGATCCGGAAAAAAACACTGAGAAATCTTCTGATCCCCAAAATAAATGACCTGAAACAGCAAAACACCATTCGCTCAGCGATTTCCCGCAGAACGAATGGTGTTTTATTCTGTCCTGTAATGTTGATTGGATCCTTTCCTGTGATGGAAAGCTTATTTATAGTTCACGATCTTCCCAAAATCAGCCTTGAGGGACG
>DWUW01000219.1 GCA_019120525.1 Candidatus Eisenbergiella stercorigallinarum
GTTTCCGGTGAATTTCCCCACCATTTTGTCATATCTTCCGCCGCCTCCGCAGCTTCCGCCGAATTCCGGGATGGCGATCTCAAAAATGGTTCCCGTATAATAGGACATGCCGCGCACCAGCGTGGGATCGAACACCATTTCAAAATCAGCGGCCTTCGTCTGCGTCACGCTCTCCACGATTTCCTGCAGGTTCTCGATCACGCCGCTCTCCAGCGCATCCCCCAGCGTTTCCTTCAGCCAGGAAAGGCCGTCCTCCGTCTGCCCAAGCGATTCAAACAGGGACAGATACTTTTCCACGCCCGCCGGGTCGAAGCCGCTTTCCAGAAGCTCCTTCTCCACGCCTTCCCTGCCGATCTTGTCCATCTTGTCCAGGATGATAAAGACGGTGTCAAAGCTCTCCTCCGGGAAGCCGCTGTAGGCCGCCATGGCCTTCAGGATCCGCCGCTCATTGATGCGGATCTGGAAATTTTTAAAGCCAAGCCTTCCCAGAGTGGTGGTAGTGGCCAGGATCAGCTCGATCTCCGCCAGGTTGGAGGGCTCGCCCAGAATGTCGATATCGCACTGCATGAACTGGCGGTATCTTCCCCGCTGCGGCCTGTCGGCCCGCCATACATTCCCCATCTGCAGCGCCTTAAAGGGCGACGGCAGGCTGTTGGCGTTGTTCGAATAATAACGGCAGAGGGGCACGGTCAGATCGTACCGGAGCCCGCCGTCCACCAGGTCGGCTTCCGTCTGCGCCGTTTCCAGGTTCAGCTTTTCCCCTCTTTTTAAGATCTTAAAGATCAGTTTTTCATTGTCGCCGCCCTGTTTGTTGGTCAGGTTGGCGATGTTCTCCACGCAGGGCGTCTCGATGGAGGTAAAACCGAACTTCGCGTAGGTATCCTTGATGATGCCGATGCAGTAGTCCCGGATCTCCATCTCCGCGGGGAGAATATCCTTCATGCCGGTGACCGGCTTTTTGCTCAGTGCCATAACTCATTCCTTTCTTCCGGGCCCTCGCAGCCCATTGTCAAATCTGTACCGATTTTACACTTTTTTTCGGCATCCCGCAAGGGGCAATGGACATTTCCTTTTTGGCGGCCGCAAAGGCAGGGCAGGCGGCAGGATCCCTCCATATCGGGAAACTGCCGCCTGCCGCGCCCTTATTTTCCAGAATCTTTTTTGTGCAGCCGCTGTTATCCGACCACTTTCCAGGTATATTCCCTGCCGCTGCCGCTCCAGCCGGAAGGGGACTGCGGGCTTTCCACCGTAAGCTTCCCCGTCTCTTCCTGCCATACGGCGCGGGTCGTCGCGTACTCGCCCGTTTCGTAGCCATATCCGTCCCCGGCGTCCTCATAGAGCGTAAACGCCGCGTCCGCGCCGGGATAGACTAACAGGGTCACATCGCCTGCCAGGGTTTCCTTCACATTTTTTCCGGGCCGCGCGGCGACAGGAAGGATGCTTCCCGCCCGCACATACAGCGGGATCCGGTCGATGGGAGCGTCCGCCTCTATGGACTGGCCGCCCGCATAGCGCCTGCCCGTATGGAAATCATACCAGTCCGTGCCGGACGGCAGGTAGACTGTCCTCGTTTTTGGCCTCCCCGTAAGCGGCACGCTGTCCACCCCGTAATACATCGGCTCCGTGACCGGGCAGACCATCAGGCTTTTCCCGAACAGGTACTGATCCTTACAGCCGCACGCCTTTTCATCGGAAGCGAAATCAAAGGCAAGAAGGCGCATGATGGAAGCGTCCTCCCTCCACACGGCTCCCGCAAGGGAATAAATGTAGGGCATCAGCAGATAGCGGAGGCGGCTCGCCTTTACCGCGGCGTCATAGAAGCAGCTGTCTGGGCCGTTCAGCATCCACATTTCCCGGCGGACGTCGGTCCCGTGTCCCCGGAACACCGGAAGGAAGGCGCCGTACTGGAACCATCTGGTATACAGCTCCTGATAGCCCAGGTCCTCCATCCCCTTTTCATAATCCCCGGTCCAGTACCAGGGCTCTCCCCTCTTGACGAAAAAGGCGCCGATGTCCAGGGTCCAGTAGGGAAGGCCCGCCGCGCAGAAATTCAGCCCTGCCGCGATCTGTTTCCGATACCTCTCCCAGGAGGCCTCGATGTCGCCGGACCAGAGGATCGTCCCGTATCTCTGCTGGCCGGTATAGCCGTTTCTCGTCAGGTTCGCCACCCGCTTGGGAGAACCGCTGCCGCGCTGTCCCTCATAGATGGCCTGCGCGTGGACCAGGCCGTAGGCGTTGCAGCGCTCCGCCGGGATCCGAAGCCCCGCTTCCTTTACAAAGGCCTCGTACATATCCGCAGGCTCCGGCTTCACCATTCTGGCCCATTCCGGCGTAAAGGGTTCGCTGGAATCGCACCACCAGGCGTCCACGCCATACCGGAACAGCCCTTCCTCGGCCTGCTTCCAGTAAAGCTGCCTGGCGTCCTCCCGGAAGGCGTCGTAGACGTCGCTGGCGGGAAGGAGCTTTCCCTGCTCCCTGAATTCCCGATAGTTCTCACAGCTTTCGCTCATGTTCGGCCAGATGGAGATCATGAAATGGATCCCTTCCTCATGGAGGCGGTCCGTCATATCCTGCACGTCGGGGAACCGCTTCCGGTCAAAGGACTTCTGTCCCCATTTTCCATCCTCCCAGGAGAGCCAGTCCAGCACCAGCGCGTCCAGCCCCAGATCCCGTTTCCGGTAGCCCTCCGCCACCGAAAGGATCTCCTCCTGGGTCTCGTACCGCTCCTGGGACTGGATATAGCCGTAGGCCCACTGCGGCAGGAGCGCGGCCTTCCCGGTCAGATAACGGTAGCCGCCGATCACCTGATCCAGATTTTCTCCCGCGATAAAATAATAATCCATTTCCGGATCCGCTTCCGTATAAAAATAAGAGCCGTACTGGGTATCCTGAAAAACGGCCGGGCTTCCGGTCGCGAACAGAAGTCCGTAATTTCGGTTGGAAATAAGGAACGGAACGGCGATCTTGCGGTTGGCCTGATGCAGATACTGCACGGTGCCCCGCAGATCCAGCACGCCCTCCTCGTCCTGGCCCAGCCCGTAGAGGCATTCCTTTTCCTGAAAAGTCAGATGCAGCCTGGTATGGTACAGCTTCTTGTCAAATTCCTTCTGTACCTCCCGCACCATTTTTTTCACGCCGTCCGCGGTAGCGACCTCCTCCGCCGTCACGCTTCCGCCTTCCGGGATGCGGTAGGAATCGAACTCCTCCAGCTCCCTGGGATCCTTTTCCCGCTCCGCCAAAAGGAGCTTCCCGTCCGCGTCCAGATAGCGGATTGCCGCGTCGGAACGGGAAACCTGCAGCGTCAGCCTGTCCGTAGCGACCCTGATCCCTTCTTCTCCTTCCTCAAAGCTCCAGCCCGAAAAGCCCCGGTCCTCGCAGATCCCGATCCCGGTCTGCTCCGCGAAGCTGTCCCGGCGCGTATAACGGACGCGGACGATGTCCGCCCGCTTCGGCTCCAGCCGGAGCAGTCCCCGCTGCGTCCGGATCAACAGGCTGTCCCCGATCCTTTCCGCCGATACGATCTGATCTCTTTTTTTCACACTGACTGTAAGCATGTACCCTCCCTCCTGAAAATCCTCACGCTTTTTCTTTTTCTTCCGGCCGCAATCCGTATCCCGCCTCCAGGTACGGGATCAGGTTCTCTTCAATTTCCCCCGCCCCCGCAAGGTAATGGCTTCCCACGAAAACGATCGGCACCATCTGATCCTCCTCCGGCACCTGGTAAGCCTCAAACAGCTCCCGGATCTTATCCCCGTTGTCTCCCTCCCTGGAATTCAGCCGCTCCTGCGCCAGGGGCAGGCTCACGCCGCCAACCTCTACCGTCTCCGGCAGGCTGTCCATGAAGGGCGCAAGGTCGATGCACTCCGGGCAGTCCTCCCGGTAAAAATAGACCGCCTCCGAAACCATACCCGCAAAATATTCCTTCTGGATATTTTCCTCAATCTCCGGAAGGCCCTCGTATACCTTCCCGTTTATCATCATGAGCGGAAAAGACACTTCCTTGATCGTAAGCCCCGCTTCCTCCATCAGGAGCTCTTCCGCCCGGTCCCGTTCCTCGCTCTTGAAAACATTCTTCACATTCAGGCGGTATGGCCGCGCTTCCGAATAGGGATAGATCTGTTCGGAAATGATCGCCCGGAACTCCTCCGTCCCGTCACAGGAGCCGCAGGCCGTGTCATGGAAAAAATAAATGGTGAGCGCATCCTCTTCTTCCGCGCTTTCCGCCGCTGTATTCTCCGCCGCAGCGTTCTCCGCTGCAGCGCTCTCCGGCGCTGTGCTCGCCGCAGCGCTTTCCACGCCCGCGCTCTCTGCCGCGACGCTCTCCGTGGCCGCGACACTCTCCGCCGTCACGCTTTCCCGCTCCGCCCCCGCGCCGCAGCCCGCCGTCAGAAGCAGGCAGGCGCATAACAATCCCGTCAAAAGCTTTCCCTTCTTCACGATCCGTCCCTCCTTTTCTCCCCTTCCGCGCCGCAGGCGGCCGGCCGGGGCTTCGCCTCTCACCGGCCGGGGCGCTCCCGGCCCGCGCAGGCCGCGAAAGCCTGTCCCCGCGGGCCGGGAAGCGTCCTGTTCTTTCTTCCGTTATTCCGTTATTCCATATTCCATTACTCCAGCTTAAAGGAAGCCAGGCTCGCGCCGCCCTCTCCCTGATATTCAAAATACAGGGCGTGCACGCCGTCCGGGATGGCGATATCGGCGGAATATTCCTTCCAGATGTTGGAGAATACCACGGGGATGCTTCCAAGCGAAGGGCCGTCCCAGGCGGTCTTCACATGGAACTCGCCCTTGCAGTAGCCGCGCACCCGGATGGAGACCCGCTTTACTCCCTTACAGTCAAAATATTTGAAGCCCGCGTTCGCGCCGTCTCTCATATTGGCGATAAAGCCCGGCCTCTCGTCCCCGTCTCCGCCGTCCTGGGTGATCTTGGGGAAACGGTTGTCCATCCAGAAGCCCGCCTCTCCGGTATAGACCGCATCCGTTTTGCAGAAGAGGTTGCAGGCATGGTACGCCTCGTACTCGCCCTTTCCGGAAAGCGGCCCGTGGTTTCCGCCGCAGGAAGTCATCTCCACCTGGGGGATCCGTCCGTCCAGAGTGAAAGCGATCTGCTCCATGCAGCCCTGTCGGCAGAAATTGATGCCTTCCGTGTGGCGGTGGTAGAAAATGAACCAGTCCCCTTCGATCTCCACGATGCTGCCGTGGTTGTTCGCCCCGTAATACATGGGCTTTTCCGCCGGTTTATAGGTGTCGATATGCAGGTCGCAGTTGCTGATGATGACGCCGCCATAGGTAAATCCGCCCATGGGATCCTTGCTGGTGGCATAGCACAGCTCGTGCATCACGATGGAGGAATAAATAAAATAATAGGTATCCCCTCTCTTGCGGATGGAGGGCGCTTCAAAGAACTCATGGCCTTCGTAGCCGCTTCCCTTACTGTAGGGCTCGCTGGGCGCTACGATCACCGGCTCCTTAACGATGGTCAGCATGTCTTTTCCCAGGACGGTCCCCATCGCCCCGCTCCTGGATTTATCCCCGATGGCACAGAAGCCGGTATACAGATAGGTGACGTCTCCTTCCGTCAGCACGCCGGGGTCAAACTGGGGCTCGTCCCCTTCTCTTTCTCCCAGCCTGGTGCCGTCCGGATAATGGACATAGCCGTAGAATTCATACTTTCCGGCGGGCGTATCGCAGACCGCCACGGATACCACGGAAACCTTGTCCAGCACATAGTACAGATAATACCTTCCGTCCGGGCCGACGGTAACGTCCGGCGCGTACAGGCACATATGGCCGTCCGGGTTGAAGGGATCCTGGGTCTTTTCATAGATCACGCCCTCGCAGCGCCAGTTCCCCAGGTCGTCGACCGGGGCGGACCAGCACACGTAGTCGCCCAGGCAGTAGGCGCTTCCTCTGAAGAAATCGTGGGAGCCGTATACATAGACTCTCCCGTCAAACACATAGGGTTCGCCGTCCGGGATATATTCCCAGGAAGGCAGATAGGGGTTCATTGCCTGTTTTGTTTTTGCCATTTTTTCCTCCATTCCGGAGCGTAGCGACAGGGCGAAGAGAAATCGCGAATGCGATTTCTCTTCTGCCATCAGAGCAATTTGTGACGCTCCGGCACAAATTGCCGTGTGAAAAATAAGCCATCGGGCTTATTTTTCACACTTTCCTCCGTTTCCTGGCGGATCCTCCGCCGCTTTTTTTCAGGCGAAGGCTTCCACTTTATAGATTCCGACGGCCCGCTCCGGGAAACGCACGCAGACGTACCTGGTCTTCTCGCCGGGCAGATGCACCGTAACAAAGTTGTCGATATTCGCTTTTTCCGAGGTATATACCCTCCGGAAGATCTTCCTGTCGTCCGTCAGAAGGATCTCATAGTCCGCGTCCGTGACCTCGGAAAAGACGATCACCACGCTCTGGATCTCCTTCGTCCCCTCCAGGTCCACCAGGATCATCCGCTCCGTATCCTCCGGCTCCGGCTTCCAGAAGGTTTCCATATCCCCGTTCGTCACATTCCGGGCCGGATGCGCTTCCTGCGCGCTGGTGCAGAAGACCGGACGGCTGATGGCGATGTTATCCGGTTTTTTCCGCTTCGGCTCGCCGCAGACATAGGGCGGAGGCAAAAGCTCCTTTCTTTCTCCCAAAGCAGGCTCTCCCTCCACGGACAGGCGCAGTTCGTTGCAGGAAAGCCCGCCGCAGACGGCCTTTACCACGATCTGCCCGCCGCCGAAGGGGCGGAGGGTGATGGCCCCGATCCCCTGGATCAGATTCTCTTTTTCCGCGGAAAGCTCAAAGGTCTTCCCGGTGGGGAAGCGTCCCGGCCCTTCTGTCACGGTAAGCTCGATCCGGGGATTGCAGTCGATCCGTTTTCCTCCCTCGTCCAGGACCTCGGCGACGATCTTCACATCCTCGGTCCCGTCGCATTTCAGGCGCAGCCGGTCCGCCGTCAGGCGGATCCCGGCGGGCGTCCCCTTCCGCGGGATCTCCGGGCGGGGGATCCCGGCGAGGTTTTCCCGGTACCAGTACCAGGTATCCAGCGGCAGCCGGTAATAGTCGATCATTCCCATATGGCCCATGTTCCCCAGGATGCTGCCGTGATGGAAGGCGCACCAGAGGGATTTCCCGCTCCTCCAGGGATAGTCCTGCTCCACGCCGTCCCGGTACCGGTTATCGAAGGTTCCCGGCCGGTCCTCCACGCTGCTTCCGTATTCCGATACGAAATTCGGAAAGCCCGGATTGATAAAGATCGAAGCGCCGTCCCCGTTGTAGCCCGCGATGTCTCCCAGCGCGTCAAAGCCGCCTCGCTGCGCGCCGCCCACTGCCGCCGGGCGGGAAGGATCCAGCCTGTGGCTGTGCTCCACCAGCTTTTTCACCAGCGCCCGCGCCTTGGGAAGCACCTCCAGGTCAGAGAAAAAGGGCTCGTTGCACATGCTCCAGACGATGATGCTGGGGTGATTCCGGTTGACCCGGATCATTTCCTCCAGGGTCTGCAGGCAGCTTGCCTCAAACTCCTCCTCATCCTCTTCCTTCACCGGGTAGCCGCTGGCCGTCCAGTAGCCCTCTTCCTTCACGCCCCCGGTTCCCCAGAAGCAGTTTTCCGACCAGAACAGGATGCCCTGCCTGTCGCATTCCTCCGCGAAATACGGATGATGCGGATAGTGGGAGCCGCGGATGAAGTTCATGCCGCACTCCTTCACCATGGCGATGTCCCTCGCGATCGCCGTATGGGTCACGGCGTCCGCCCAGCCCGCCTGGTCCTGATGCACGTTCGCCCCGTGGATCTCATAGTGCTCCCCGTTTAAGAAAAATCCCCGGTCCGCCGTAAAGGTAAACCACCGGATCCCGAACCCTGTCTCCGCTTCGTCCACCGGTTTCCCGTCCCGGTACACCCGGCTTATCAGCGTATAGAGCCGGGGCGTATCCGGATGCCACAGCTCCGGCTCTTTTATGACGGCTTCCTGTTCGATCACCGCCGTTTCCCCGACCCCGGCCGTGAAACGGCTCCCCATCCTTCCGACCTCTTTTCCCTCATACAGAAGGAGGGATTCCAGCGTCCCTTCCGCTTTCCCGCTTCCGGTATTTTCCACCTCGGTCTCCACCACCACCCGGGCCCTCTCGCGGGAGACCTCGGGCGTGGTCACCCGGACGCCGTACCAGGCCACATGCACAGCGTCCTTTACCAGGAGAGACACATCCCGGTAAATGCCGCCGTTAAACACATGCTCCCCGGCCCGGGGCGCGATCCTGGCGTTCCACAGGTTGTTCACCCGCACGAAGATCAGGTTTCTGCCCGGATGCACATAGGGCGTGATATCGGCCAGGAACGCCGTATAGCCTCCCTTATGGCTGCCCGCGGGCTTTCCGTTCACATAAACCTCCGTCTCCTGGAAGCTTCCCAGAAATTCCAGGTACAGCTTCTTATCCGCCCAGTCCGCTTCCACCTGCAGCCATCTGCGGTAGCAGCCGTAACCGACGTAAAACTGCTTTTCCATGAAATACGGGATGCCAAAGGAGTGGGGAAGCCCGACGTCATACCATTCCCTGTCGTCAAAGCCGGCCTCCCTGGCCTCCGGGAAATCCCCGTGCAGGAACTTCCAGTCCTGATTGATCAGTATTCTTGTCTCCATTCCGTTTTTTCTCTCCCTTTTGGTTCTTTCCGCTGTCTCAGAATACGAATGTATACTCTTTTCCCGCTTCCAGCGTCACCGCATAGCCGTGCTCCGCAGGCGTGTGGGAGACCTCTTCTCCCTGACAGGAAATGTGTGCCGGCACGTCTCCCACAAAGACGACGCTTCCGCTTCGCTCCGGCCGCACGGCCGCGCGGGTCAGCTTCCCGTCCTTCCAT
>DWUW01000220.1 GCA_019120525.1 Candidatus Eisenbergiella stercorigallinarum
GATACAGTTGCTTAAAAAGGTCTTTCCCGTACCAACGGTCCCGTAGAAAAAAAGACTGCGGCCGGAGGAAGAGAAGGACGAAGCGAAATCCCGGCACATGCGGACGGCTGCCTGGAAGGCGGGGAGGCTGTCCGCGTCAAAATAATCATAGGAGAGGGTATCAAAGTTTTCCTTCTCCAGCACATCCTTCAGGTTGGACTGCTGATAGAGCAGGGCGATCTCCGCCTGACGGAAGCAGTGGCACTTCCGGCCGTTGACATAGCCGGTATCATGGCAGTCCGGACAATCGTAAACCGGCTCCAGATAATCGTCCGGCAGGCCTGCGCCGCGCAGAAGCGCTTTCTTATCCTGGCTGAGCCTGCGGAGCTGTTCCTTCAGGACGGTGAGGGCGTCGGGATCCCCGTTCAAAAGCTTTTTGCCCTGGGAAACGGAAAGGGTAGCCACGGATTCATCCAGAAGGCGGTAGCCTTTTACATTCGCGTATACATATCTGAGCCTGTCCTCTCTCAGGTGGCGGTTCTTCGTCTGCTTCTGTTCATACACCCTCATGATCGTGTTGTACTGCGTATTTGATAAAGCCACGGCTGTTCTCCTTCAATTAAGACCGGCGCTCAGATATGCAGCAGTTCTTTTTCCAGAGCGTCGTAATCGTAGCTGTTCTGCATGAAACGGTTGTACCGGTCTGCGGAACGTTCCCTGCCCTGTCTTGCGGGCTTCTCCTTCTGAAAACCGGCATCCAGCCGCGCGACATCAGACAGATGGCGGACGCCCGACTGTTTCCAGGAAGAGAGGATCTTATCCGCGTATTCGAAACGGTGCCGGTCCGTAGCAAGAACCGTACGTTCACAGGCCTCCTGGATGACGGAGAGCTCAAAGCCATAATCCTCCCGCCAGCGGCGGATGAATTCAGCCTCCCGTCTCGTAGGGGCGTTCGTCTTGCCGAGGGAATTCATGATGGCATAAACAGTCCTGTCATATTTTACGGCCTGCCTCTCCGCTTCAGCAGGGGTGGTGACCCCGGCTTCCGCCCAGCTTACGGCGACCTTTTCCATATAACGGAAATCCTTTTTCCCGCGTTCCACGCAATATTGAAGAAGATAATCAATCAGATCATCAGAAAAATGCAGCCGGTCCGAAAAGAAGAGGATCGACCTGACATCAGAAGGGCTGAGCGTCCTTCCCAGATACTGTTCCGCAATAAACAGAAGCTGGGCGGCGGAATCCTTCTGCTGAAAAGCCTTCAGCTCGTCCAGGGAATAGGAAGGCCTGGTAAAGTCCTGCTGCGAGGAATCGCTGCCTGCTGCGGAGGCCGTTCCTTCCTCCGCGGGAGCGGACGGCAGGGAAGCCTCCGCGTCTGTTTCCCCTTCCTGGCGGAGGGCCGGATTTGTGAGGCTGTCGGAGGAGGCCTTCTCCGGCGCGGACTGGGAGCCGGAAAGATCGGAGAGCCGTATTCCGGTGAGAGTCCTGGCCGTGTCATATTCCAGACGGAGCACACCGCGTTTTTCCCAGTATTTCAGCGCGCGCATGACGTCCTTTTCCGTATGGTTGAACGCGTCGGCTATCTCCGGGATATCCAGAGGGCGGCCTGCGTTCATGGTACGGAGAAGATACAGATATATTTTAAGCTGCGCGTCGTTGGCCTGCGGCATGAATTCATCAATAAACCGGTTGGGCACAATCGTAACACCGTCGCAGCCATCCTGACAGATTTTCAGACGGCTCATAATCTCACCTGTTTTCCAGTATGTAAAATTCACTCACATTTTAAGCAAGTGCATTATATCATACGGCCTTTAAAAAAGGAACCGTCATTTTGCTGAAAAACCCGGCGGTTCCGGGCTTTGAAGAAAATGTGGATACTGTGGAAAATGTGGATTTTTATGTAAAATCCAGGTAAAACGGAAAAGAATATCCACATCTTTCATACACATGAAAAATGTGGATATTGTGGATAACTATTGTCCCAAGAGGTCTTCCCCAATGTTTACAACGTTTCCGGCTCCCATAGTTATCAACAGATCGCCGGGGATGCAATTTTCCAAAATAAATTTTTCGATTTCTTCAAAGGAAGGAAAATAATGGCAGTCCGTTCCCAGATCCCGGATCTCCTGACAGAGCAGGGCCGAGCTGACGCCCAGGGTATCGGTCTCCCGCGCGGCATAGATGTCCGCGAGGATGACCCGGTCCGCATGGGAAAGGGCGCGGGCAAAATCATGGAAAAAGGCTTTCGTGCGGCTGTAGGTATGCGGCTGGAACACGCACCAGAGGGTCCGGTGCGGGTAATCGGCCGCGGCCTTCAGGGTCGCTTCGATCTCCGTAGGATGATGGGCGTAATCATCGATGATGGTGACGCCGTGCAGCTCGCCCTTGTATTCAAAACGCCGGTCGGTCCCGGTAAAGCCGTGCAGGCTCTCCGCCGCGCCTTCCATATCCAGCTCCAGGTAATCTGCCAGGGCCAGAGCCGCCGCCGCGTTGGCAATGTTGTGCTCGCCCGGGACACTGAGACGGACAGGAAGGTTTTTTCCATGAAAACGCAGCGTAAAGGAAGCGCGCGCCATGTCGTCATGGGTGATGTCCGTGAAGAAGTAGTCGCTTTCCGGAGAGGGGCCGAAGGTGACAACACGGCAGGAAAGCCCGTCCGTGATCTCGGAAAGACGCGGGATGGAACCATTTATAATAAGAAGGCCATCCTTTGGGATGAGCTGCGCAAACCGCCGGAAGGAGGAGCGGATATCGTCAAGATCCTTAAAAAAGTCCAGATGATCCTCTTCCACGTTCAGGATGATGCCCACCTTGGGGAAAAAGCTCAGGAAGCTGTTGGTATATTCGCAGGCCTCTGTCACAAAAAGCTCCGAGGATCCCACGCGGATATTCCCGCCGATGTCCTTCAGCACACCGCCCACCGAGATGGTGGGATCCGTGTCCGCCGCGACCAGGATCTCGGCGATCATGGAGGTGGTGGTGGTTTTCCCGTGGGTTCCGCTGACAGCGACGGGCAGGCGGTAGTTCTTCATCATCTGCCCCAGAAGCTGGGCGCGGGTGAGATGGGGAAGCTGCCGGCGCAGGGTTTCCTGATATTCCGGGTTATCCGGATGGACGGCGGCGGTATAGACCACAAGCTCCACATCGTCTTCGATGTTTTCCGCCTTCTGCGGCCGGCCGTAGTGGACGGCGGCTCCCTGGCTTTCCAGGCGTTCGGTCAACGGCGTGCGGCTCCAGTCCGAGCCGGACACGGTAAAGCCTTCGGAAAGCAGGATCTCCGCAAGGCCGCTCATGCTGATGCCGCCGATGCCGATGAAATAAACATGCATCGGACGATTGAAATCTACCTGATAAATATCCTGTATCTGCGACATGGAAATAACCTTCCTTTCTCGTTCTGATATGTATTATACGCACTGCGGGCGAAAAAACCAATAGGCAATTTTTTTTGTTGAAAATACAAGAAAAAGGCAGGGAAAAAGCGGAGCCAAAACTATTAAAAACACACAAGATGAGACAAAAGAGGAAAAGAAATATGTAAAATATCTACTAAATTTGCCCCCTTTTTGCAGAAAGAAACTGTAAATAATTATTCACTTTTGTACAGGCCTGTGTTATAATCTTCTTACGTAAATGTACGTAAATCTATGCAATACGTGATGCAGGAACATGAGGTGATGACATGGTAAAGAAAGAAATGATTGCGATGCTGCTGGCGGGCGGTCAGGGAAGCAGGCTGGGCGTCCTGACTTCCAAGGTTGCGAAGCCGGCGGTATCCTTCGGCGGAAAGTACCGGATCATAGACTTTCCGCTGAGCAACTGTATCAATTCCGGTGTGGATACGGTGGGAGTGCTTACCCAGTATCAGCCTCTGCGGCTGAATACGCATATCGGGATCGGAATTCCCTGGGATCTGG